>CAYYCA010000185.1:0-4941 GCA_964470265.1 uncultured Fimbriimonadales bacterium
GACGAGGAGGCGGCGCGTCCGACGAACCCGCTGCAGGCGTCGCTGGAGTTCGTGGGCGCGCTGGGGTTGTTGCTGTTTGCCAGCGGGCGCGCGCTGCTTCAGGGGCGCATTGAGCTGCGCGAGACGATTCACCAGATGGCGTTCATCGGCGCCGCCTCAGCGCCGATTGTCGCGCTTACGAGCGCGTTCACAGGCGCGGTGGTGACGCTCTATTCGGCGTCGTTGCTGGTGCAGGCGGGCGGCGGGGGCTTCGTGGGCGGCGCGCTGGCGCTCGCGATGACCCGAGAACTCGCGCCCATTCTCACGGGCATTATGGTCACCGCGCGCTGCGGCTCGGCGATTGCCGCGCAGCTCGGCACGATGAAAATCACTGAGCAGATCGACGCCCTGCGCGCCCTCGCCGTCAGCCCGATTCAGTATCTGGTTATCCCGCGCGTGCTGGCGGCGCTCGTGATGTTCCCGCTGCTGTGCATGATTGCGAACTTCGCGGGCGTGGGGGGCGGCTGGGTCGTCGCGGAGGCGTTCGGCATCTCTGCCAGCAGCTTTCTGCAATCGATTCGCTTGCTGACCGAGCCGTTTGACCTGATTGGCGGTTTGATTAAGACGCTCGTCTTCGCGCTAATAGTGACGCTGGTGAGCTGCCAGCAGGGACTGGGGACGCGCGGGGGCGCGGCGGGCGTCGGACACGCCACCACCCGCGCTGTCGTGCTGTCGATGGTGCTGATTTTCGCCTCGAACTACTTCTTAGCCGACCTGCTGTTTGCCAAGCGATGAACGAGACGCCCGCGCTGGAGACGCGCCAGCTGGTCTACGCCGTCGAGAACAAGACGATTCTGAAGGGTATCGACCTGCGCGTGGAGTACGGCGAGGTGCTGGGCATTATGGGCGCGTCGGGCAGCGGCAAGACCACGCTGCTCAAGTGCCTGTGCGGGCTGCTCAAGCCGACCGCGGGCGAGGTGTGGGTGGAGGGCGTGAATATCGCGCCGCTCAGCGAGCGCGAGCGGATGCCCCTGCGCCTGCGGCTGGGCATCGTGTTCCAGTACGCCGCGCTGTTCGACTTTCTGACCGTGTACCAAAATGTGGCGTTCGGGCTGGAGCGTCATCGCAGGCTGAGTCCAAAACAGATTCGCGAGATTGTGCGGGAGCGACTGGCGTGGGTCGGACTGGAGGGCGTGGAGAATCTTTATCCCGCGCAGCTCTCAGGCGGGATGCGCAAGCGTGTCGGGCTGGCGCGCGCCCTTGCGATGGATCCCCATATCGTGCTGTTCGATGAGCCAACCAGCGGGCTGGATCCCGTAAACGCTTACCAGATTGACCAGCTGATTACGCGCCTGAATCGCGAGCTGAACCTGACGGCGGTGGTCGTCTCGCACGATGTGGTGAGCCTGACGCGCACCTCGCATCGCATCGTGATGATTGACGACGGGCAGATTATCGCCGAGGGCGCGCCCGCCGAGATTCGCGCGAGCGACCATCCGAAAGTGCAGGCGTTCCTGCAGATGGCGTCGGCAGAGACGCTGTAGCGGGCTAACTGTCTGTTCCTTCGCACCCGCGCCCGAAATCAAGCAACACCTGCAACAGGTCAGCATCGTCCACAACGCCGTCCCAGTTGATGTCCTCGCCCGCGTCGCACGACTCGCCGAAGCGCAGCAGTACACTCAGCAGGTCGGCGTCGTCCACGCAGCCGTCGCCGTTCACATCCGCAAGATAGAGCGTGAGCGTTTCAGGCAGCTCGCCTTCGCAGCGACTCGGCTCAAAATCGGGCAATTCGCCGCTTTCCATCAAGCCGCCAGGGCAGTTGTAGGGCGCGCAGGGCGGCTCGATATTCGCAGGCAGGCTGCCCAGAGGCGCCGTACCCGTAATCGCGGGACCGCCGTAGCCCAGTCCAGAAATCGGGCAGTTGAAATTCACCTCCAGCGGCTGACCACTGAGCCGAATGCGGGGGTTATTCAACACCTGCAGGCGTGTCCCCAGCGTAAGCGTTCCTCCCGAAACCGTCACATAGCGCACCTCGTAGTGCAGATGCGGTCCCGACGAGGTACCCGTACTGCCGAGCCGTCCAATCGGCGCGCCCGCGTCCACCACCGCGCCGTTCGGCGCGAGAAAATAGTTCAGGTGCGCGTAAATCGTGGCGAGGAAAGTGTTGCTGGAACCGGGTTGACGCACATTGCTCACGACGACGGCGAAGTTGCCGTAGCCCGTGCAGCCGCTCTGTGAGCGGGTGTAGACGCGCCCCCAGTGCGACGCCAGCATCGGCTCGTTGCAGTCCTGCAGGAAGCCGTTGTGATAAGGGCATGTGCTGCGTGCGCTGGAGAGGCGGTTGAAGTCCACCGCAAACTGCGGGTTGCCCCCTGCGTGCGAGTCGTAGGTGGAGGGGAGCCAGATTTGCCCCTGTCGCCAGGGCGCAATCAGATTACGCAGGAACTCGTCCTCGCTAGCGGGGATGGCGGGGCTGTAGACGAGGGTGATCCGATAGTGTTGCGCCTGACGCAAGGTAAGGGTGCGCCTCGGATGCGGCTCGCCGTTCACAATCCAGCGGCTGAAGGTCGCGCCGTTGGGGGCGACATCGGGCGCGGTCAGCGTCACGGTCTGCCCTGCGAGGTAGACGAGCGTGGCGGGCGTGCTGACCTCACCAGCCCCGTGGTTCAGATCCGCAGGGCTGACGCTGACGGCGACGCCCGTCGCGCCCAGCGATTGCAGGCGGATGTGAAACTTCAATCGGGGCGCGCCCGTGAGCGATAGGTAGACGCCCGCCCCGCGCACCGCCTCCGCCGACCAACCGACCACACCGTCATCCCAGCGGATTTTCCACCACACGGTATTCGTCGCGGTGTTATTGTACGCCTCGAACGCCCAGCCTGTTGCGCCCGCCGCTTTCGATGTGATTATCGAGTGTTCTGTACCGGGTCCAGTGCGCACATTCAGCGCGGAGGCGTTTGGACCGACGCGCACGGGGTACGCCAGAGGCGCGGATACATTCGGAAACACCCCCTGCCCCGCAAGCGGCGCGAGGTAATCCGTCCCGCCCGCGCCTGTCGCCGACCAGCCCTGCAGACCGTTCGTCCAGCGGACAGGCAGCCAGCTGAGGTTGTTGCAGCTCGCGCCCGCGCCCTGTACCGCGCCGTCCATCCCCGCCTGCACGCTTCCCAGACTGCTGGCGCTGCACGGCGCAGGACGCACGGCGAGATTATTGCCCGCCGAAGTCACGCCGACTCGCTCGCTAACGACCTGTCCGAAAACGACGCCCATCACGCCGAGCCAAACCCCGAACCCGAAGCTAACACGCATTAGGAGTTAAGTACGCCAGAGGGAAGTGAGTTCCTGCTTATAGTGAACTGTGATAAATGAGCAAGAGCAGGAATCGCTGTCCCTGCGCCGAACAAACTCGCTATGCTTCACGAGGCACAACGGCGAGACCTGTGCGAAAAGATTGCACGCTGGCGCGGCTGGAATGCGTTCAACGAAGAGGCGACGATTCAGGGCATCGTGCTGCCCATTCTAGAACTCGTGGGCTACGACACGCGCAATCCCGAAGAGGTTCTGCCCCAGGCGCGCGATATCCAAGGCAATAAACCTGATCTGATGCTCTACAAAACCTCGCCCCTGAGCAACGGCGTCGAGTGGTGCGTAATCGAGGCAAAGGCGCTCGGCAAGCCGCTTAACAACTATGTGGCGCAGGTAGGGCAGTACCTCATCGCCTCTAACGCGCAGTGGTATGTCCTCACCGACGGCTTCGAGTGGCGATTTTTTGACAAGAATCATCCGCAGAACAACTTCTACCGCGCCGCGATTACACTGGAAATGCCCGGCGCGTTAGAAGCCCTGTGCTGCCTGCTGGACAAGGCGCGCCCCGCTCCCGACTTCGACTGCGCGTTCCAGACCCTTATTGAGGCGCGCCTGCGCGAAGCCGCGCGACAAGTGGAATGGGAAAAACATTGCACAGCGTGGGAACTTACGGGGCAACTGGTTATCCCTCTGCAAAAAGCCGTCGCAGAGCTGAGTAGCCAGTTTGATCAGGAACAGATTATCTCGCGTTGGATTCAAAATTTCAAACAACATCTACAGGAGCAGGTGACGCCCCCATGGTGGGAAGAGACCAATCCAGTGATGAAGGAGTCAATGACCGTTTCTGAGAAAGATAACCAGATAGGGAGGTTTAGTCTGCAGCAAATTGCTGATAGCGGCTTTCAAGTAGAGTTCACATACCCTAATGCTCTATGGATTGGTGAAGAAAAGGTTGTGTTAGACAGAATGAAATCTTGGAAAAGCGTTGTGCGGGCAGTGATTCGCGCGCTGGACGACCAAGGGTACTTGCCGCCACCGCCTTACTATCCTTTCGCAAAGGGCTTTATACTTTACGCTGACACACCTACCCTGTTCAAGCGTTCCGTTGTTATCAACTCCTCGCGTTACGGAACCCTCTATGTCAATCAGGGTGAATGTACCGCTGACCGATCGGCGCGTGCGTTGTTCAGTTTGGTCAAAGAGGCGCAGTGCCCTCAGATTAGCCCCTCAAGCATTTACCTTGAATTACACAGATGGAGTCCATGAGCAACACGCCAGCCGCTCTTCCACGGTGTGTGAGAGGTGAGTCGAGTGCGTGTGCGGCGCGTTTCCCCCTCTCGCGCCATGCAAGAAGGGACTAAGGCGAATAAGGGTACAACGCTTGGGTTCAATTCTGTTGCACCAGCAACCGATTTGGCTCAATCGACCGCGTTCCCTCTTCTCAGGTTCCCCCACTACGCCAGGGGAACCGACACCTGCACGGTTCCCCCTACGCAGGGGGGGAACCGGACGGAGGGGGTTCTTAGAAAACAGGGCTACTACGCTCCGGTTGAGGGAGAGCGTTGTACCCTTATCGGAAGAGGGAACGCCCCTCGCAGCACACGCGCTCAACCCCCCCTCCCACGCCGTGGGAGAGGGGCTGGGGGTGAGGGCAAA
>CAYYCA010000186.1:0-4850 GCA_964470265.1 uncultured Fimbriimonadales bacterium
ATCGTCGGCGGGACGCCGACGCTACGCGAAGCGCGTTCGCAGCATCGGCACCCTGCTTGAAACACCGAGTGATGTTATACCAACTAAGGTTTCAAGTGCATCGTCGGCGGGACGCCGACGCTACGCGAAGCGTGTTCGTAGCGTCGGCGTCCCGCCGACGATGCGCACTGCATAAACTCTCGATTGGTATTAGGGGTTGCACCCTTATCAGGGGGACACGAAGCGCAAGCGGGGCAAAATCGGTCATTAGTACGGCAGTGAGGTAGAATTTCATTTCCCTATGGCGGTTCAGATTTACAAAGAGGGCGCGGCGGAGTTCCACCTGCCGCAGAGCGCGCATGTGTTCTACAACCCGCGTGCGCGGCTGGGACGCGACCTCGGCGTGCTGGCAATGCGCGCCGAAGCCGAACGACTCGAACGCCCTCTCGAGGTCTTAGAACTCATGGCGGGCGCGGGGCTGCGCACGAAACGCTACCTGCTCGAAGCCCCCGTGCAGCAGATGGTGGTCAACGACGCCAACTACACGAGCTTCGAAGTGCTGCGCGCCCATGTGGAGAGCGACCCGCGCGTGGAGCTGCATAACGAACTCGCCCAGCGTCTGCTGTGCCGATTCTATCTGGAAGATAGGCGGTTCGACTGGATCGACTTAGACCCGTTCGGTACGCCCTCGCCCTATGTGCCCTACCTGACGGGCGTGGTGCGCTGGGAGGGGTTGCTATATATCACGGCGACGGACGCGCCCGTGCTGTGTGGAGCGCAGCGCGGCGAGGCGCTCAAGTCCTATGACGCCGTCTCCGCCTACGGACGCGAATGCCACGAAGTTGGGCTGCGCATCCTGATTGGTTTCGTGCAGCGCAGGCTAATCCAGGCGAATATGTATGGGGTTCCCCTGCTCAGCTTTTTCGACGGCTACTGCTGGCGCACGCTGATTCGCGCGTTCAAGGGCACGCGCGGCTTCAACATCGAACATATGGGCTTCATCGCGCAGACGCCCGACGGCGAGTATCGCGCGACGATGGCGGGGCTGCCCGCGCCTGTGAACCACGAATACAATCCCTCCACCACCGTGCGCTGGGCGGGACCGCTCTGGCTCGGACCGCTGCACGACCATGCCTTCCTGAGCGCGATGTACCGCAACGCCCGTGAGGAACACTTCGACCACGCCCGTCGATTTCTCAGCAAGCTGAACCGTGAGCTGGACGAGCTGCCCATCGTCTACAGCCTGCCCGTGATTGCCGATCGCTTGAACAAATCGGTGCCGTCCACGCGCGAGGCGATTAAGTTTCTGCGGGCGCAGGGCTATCGCGCGTCGCATGTGCATCACTGCGGGAACGCCATTCGCACGGACGCGCCGCTGCGCGTGATTTTGAGGCTCTGGGAGCGATAGGAAGTTTATACCAATCGGGGTTTCGGATGTCGTGTGTCGTCGGCGGGGACGCCGACGCTACGCACATGCCTCGCGTAGCGTCGGCGTCCCCGCCGACGACACACGACATCTGCTCCACCTGTTGGTATTACTCCCCCTGCAACCGTTTATACAGCGGCGCGGTCTGCTCTACCGTGTGGCGGATGTGGAATCGCTCGGCGGTGCGCAGCGCGTTCTGGGAGAGTCGGCTCGCGAGCGCGGGGTCTTGCAACAGCCGCAGCGCCGCCTGCGCCAGCGCATCGGGGTTCTCTGGGGGTACGAGCAAGCCCGTGCGTTCATGCTCAACCAGACGGCGCATCGCAGGGATGTCGGTCGCCACGACGGGCAGCCCGCAGGCAATCGCCTCCATCGTGGACAGCCCCAGCCCCGCGTCGCGCGCGGGGGCAAGCAGCACATCCGCCGCCGCGTAGAGTTCCTCCACCGCGCTCCAGTACCCAAAAAAGCGCACATGATGGGGGCGACGGCAACGGGTGACCAGCTTGACCAAGCGCGTGTTGTCGGGCCCGTCGCCCGCGAGCCACAAATCCGCCTCAGGAAGAACTTCCCACACCCGCTCCATCGCCTGAATCGCGAGATCGAACCCCTTATGGCGCACGAACCGTCCCACACAGAGCAACACAGGGCGGTCAGGCGGCACGAAAAACTGCTCGCGCATTGCATCGCGTCGGGGGAGTTTCTCGAACCGCTCTAAGTCGATGCCTCCGGGCACGACCTCGATGCGCGTTTCGGGCACGCCGCCTTGTGTCAAGCCCGCCTTCACCTGCTCGGATACGGCAGTGATGACGCGGGGATACTGCGCAATCCACCGCCACAAGGCGCGCACCAGCGCGCTCTTGCTCAGCAACAGGTGGTGCACCGTCCACATCCATGGGTACTCGCGTCGGAACGCCCACGCGCAAATCCAGCCCGCCCGCACGCCATGACAGTGGACGAACGGGAAGTCGCCCGCCCGCTCGCGCAGCGTGCGCACCGCGCGCGAGTCGGCGATTAGCCCCGCGCGGTCGCGAATGAACTCTGGTCCTGTAAGCGTCGGCGCGTAGCCGAACTCCGGGAGATACTTTATCAGCCCCTGCACATGGCGCAGCATCCCGCTGCTGCTGGGGCGCACGACAATCAGCACGGGCGTCCGCTCGCGTCCATCGCCAAACGCGGGCTGCTCGTCGGGCACAATCGTCGGTCGCTCCAGCAACAGACTGCTCATCGGGGTACGGGCGTCGCCTCCAGGATACTGGTTAAGATTCTATCCGCATTCAGCCCTTCCACTTCCGCTTCGGGCTTGAGGATGAGGCGGTGGCGCAGTACGGGCAACGCCATCTGCTTCACATCGTCGGGCGTGGCGAACCCGCGCCCGCGTAGCGCCGCCAGCGCCTTGCTCACCAGCAGCAACGCAATCCCCGCGCGCGGGCTGGCGCCCACCAGCAAATAGTCGTTCTGGCGCGTGCGACGCACGATCTGCAGGATATAGTCGCGTACCTCGTCGGAAACCTGCACCTCGCGCACAATCGCCCGCACGCGCTCCAGCTCCTCCGCCCCCATCACGGGGGTCAGTCCGACCTGCTCCAGCTGATGCGAGCGGAAGCCCTCGTCGTGCAGCTTCAAAATCGCCCGTTCCTCCTCCTCGCGCGGGTAGTCCATCACGACCTTCAGCAGGAATCGGTCTAACTGCGCCTCAGGCAGGGGGTAAGTGCCTTCGTATTCGATCGGGTTCTGCGTAGCGAACACCATGAAGGGTCTGGGCAGCGCGTGCGACACGCCGTCGATGGTGACCCTGCGCTCCTCCATCGCTTCCAGCAGGGCGGACTGCGTTTTGGGGGGCGTGCGGTTCACCTCGTCCGCCAGAATAATGTTCGCGAAGATGGGACCGTAGCGCACGCGGAACTCGCCCGACTGCGCGTCGTAGATGGTCGTGCCGATGAGGTCGGAGGGCATCAGGTCGGGCGTGAACTGCACGCGGCGGAACTGCAGTCCGAGCGTCTGCGCCAGCACGCGCACGAGCAGCGTTTTCGCGATGCCCGGCACGCCTTCAATCAGGATGTGTCCATCCGCAAGCAGGGCGCAGAGCGCTTGCTCAATCACGCTCTGCTGCCCGATAATCACGCGCCCAATCTGTTCCTCTACGCGCTGGAGCGAGTAGCTGACCTGCTCGACCGCGACCACCGTTCAGTACCTCGGATCGTGATGGAAGTGGTGATGGGTTTCGAGCCAGCGAATGGTGCCGCTGCGCGAGCGCATCACCACCGAGTGGGTAATCGCGCCCCAGCCCGTGTAGCGCACGCCGCCGAGCAGGTTGCCCCCCGTGATGCCCGTCGCGGCGAACACGACATTGCCCCATGCGAGGTCTTCCATCGTCAACACGCGGTCGACATCTTCAGTGCCGAGCAGTTGTTTGGCGCGTTCACGCTCCTGCTCGTTGCGGAACACGAGGCGCGCCTGAATTTCGCCGCCCATACAGAGCGCGGCGGCGGCGGAGAGTACCCCTTCGGGCGCGCCGCCGATGCCCATCAGTACATCGATCTCGCCTTGCGGGTCTAACGCCTCCAGCGCGAGCGAGAGGTCGCCGTCGGACACCAGCCGGATGCGCGCCCCTGCCTGCCGAATCTCGCGTATTAGTTGCTCATGGCGCGGGCGATCGAGCATGCCCACCGTCAAATCCTGCACCTCTTTGCCCAGACTCTTAGCGATGACCTTGAGGTTCATGCGCGGGGGCAGGGTGATGTCCACCGCGCCTTTGGCGGCGGGTCCCACCACGAGTTTGTCCATATAGATATCGGGGGCGCGCAGCAGTTTGCCCTCGCCCTCGATCGCAGCGGCGACGACGCTGATTGCGCCCGGTTGCCCGTTCGCAACCAAGTTGGTACCCTCCACCGGGTCGACGGCGATTTGCACGGCGTAGCCGTTGCCCGTGCCGAGTTCCTCACCGATGTAGAGCATGGGCGCTTCATCGCGTTCGCCCTCGCCAATCACCACGACGCCTTTCATGTCGATATCGCCCAGCGTGCGGCGCATCGCCTCACACGCCGCCTGATCTACCGCGTGACGGTCGCCCTTGCCAACCCAACGACCCGAACTGAGCGCTGCCGCCTCAGTCGCTCGTACAAAATCCATGCCCAGATTCCGATCCATAAATCATCACCTCATGCAGAGTGTCGTCCTCGACAGGGACTATTTTCGGCAGGCGCGTGCGGTTTCCTGCTGCACAAGATACCCTTCCATTCGTGCATGCAGGGGTGGGGCGCACCCACGCTTACAAAGCCCAGTCATGCGGACTTATGATTAAGAAATCGGGGCGTGGCGCATAGAAAGTCAGAATGGACGCTTTTAGGCAGACGGTTGAAGCCGTTCTTGTGCAAACGGAGCCGACCTGCGTCGGCTTAAGCCCGCGCAGGTCGGCTCCGTTTGCACAAGAACGGCTTCAGCCGTCCAT
>CAYYCA010000187.1:0-4842 GCA_964470265.1 uncultured Fimbriimonadales bacterium
ACATCCCCACCCCCGTATACTGTCTTAATCCTTTTCGCCACAGAACCTGCGCTGCGCCAATCCCAATCAGCACCCACAACGCCTGTAAGCCCAGCTCCATCCAGATTGCCTCGCCCTGCAACTTGCCAATCGCGATCTCAACAGGCACGGCGGTCGTGTAGCGGAACGGGAAGAGCATCGCCAACGCCTGCAACCAGCCGGGCATCAGCGCAATCGGCGCGACCCAGCCGCTCAGCAGCAACATCGGCGCGTAGTAAAGTGAGAACACGCTCTGCGTCTCCTGCAGCCAGAACGCCAGCGCCGCCAGCGCATACGCCGTGAAAAACGACACCAGATGCCCCAGCAACACGCTCACCCAGAACGCCCAGCCCAGATAGAGTGGACTAAGCGTCGTGAACTGACTGTAATACCACAGCGCCAGCCCCGCCACAGGCACAAACAGCACCATTCGCATCGCCCGCCACGAAAGATTCTGCGCCACTAACCGCCACACAATCGGCACGGGACGCAACAACCACTGTGACAGCACACCCTCCTTAATCTCCCACGACAAATCCCACATAATGTGGCTCACGATGAAGTTCGTGGTGAAGGCAATCATCACATAGTAGGTCACCATCTCACCCGGGTTGTAGCCCGCAATCGCCTCGCGCCCGTTGTAAGCGGAGAGCCACACCAGCGGCATCACAAGGCAATGCACAATATCGGTCAGCATCCAGATAAATGCGCTGGCGCGATAGGCAAGGCTGTCGGCGATGTAGATTTTCAGCAAGGCTACCACTTTAGGCGCAAGCGAATGCATCGCGCCGAATTGTACCTACTGCGCCTGCTGCTCAGGTATAATCCCGTTCGCTATGACACCGAGTGTTTCGACCCACGAGCAAGGCAATCGGTATGAGGTTCAGAAAGCCACCTGGCGCACGAAGGTTGGTCTCGCTGAGATGTTGCGCGGGGGCGTGATTATGGATGTGGTGAACGCCGAGCAGGCGCAAATCGCCGAAGAGGCGGGCGCGGTGGCGGTGATGGCGTTAGAGCGCGTACCCGCCGATATTCGGCGCGAGGGTGGCGTCGCCCGCATGTCCGACCCGTTGATTATCGAGGAAATTATGAACGCCGTCACTATCCCTGTGATGGCGAAATGTCGCATCGGGCACTTCGCCGAGGCGATGATTCTGGAAGCGTTAGGCGTGGACTTCATCGACGAGAGCGAGGTGCTGACCCCCGCCGACGAGGAGCATCATGTGAACAAGCACGCTTTCAAGACTCCGTTTGTGTGCGGGGCGCGCGACCTGGGCGAGGCGTTGCGGCGTATCGGCGAGGGCGCGGCGATGATTCGCACCAAAGGCGAGGCGGGCACAGGCAATATCGTGGAAGCTGTGCGCCATATGCGGGCGATTATGCGCGACATCCGCCGTATCCACAGCGCGCCCGAAGACGAACTGATGGCGATTGCCAAGCAGCTGCAAGCCCCATACGATTTGGTGGTGGAGGTTCACCAGACAGGCAGGCTGCCCGTGCCGAACTTCTCGGCGGGCGGGATTGCGACCCCTGCCGACGCCGCGCTGATGATGTGGCTCGGCGCGGAGGCGGTGTTCGTCGGTTCGGGTATTTTTAAGTCGTCTGACCCCGTGCGGCGCGCCCGCGCGATTGTGGACGCCGTGACCTACTATCGCGAGCCGGAGATGCTCGCGGAAATCTCCAAGGGGCTCGGCGAGGCGATGCCCAGCCTTGATGTGCGCAAACTTGCCGAAGAGGAACTGATGGCTGTGCGCGGGTGGTAGATGACGGTCGGCGTCCTCGCATTACAGGGCGATTTTGCAGAACACATGGCGATGCTCGCGCGAATTGGCGTCGGGTCGCGCGAGGTGCGCAAACTCCGCGACTTAGAGGGCATCGACGCCCTGATTATCCCCGGCGGCGAAAGCACGACAATCGGCAAACTGATGGCGCGCTACGAGCTGGACAAAGCCATCCGCGCCCGCGCCGAGCAGGGCATGCCGATTTACGGAACCTGCGCAGGCATGATTCTGCTGGCGAAAGAGATCGAGGGCAGCGCGCAGCCGCGTCTGGGGCTGATGGACATCGCCGTCGTGCGCAACGCCTTCGGCAGGCAGATTGAGAGCTTCGAAGCCGACATCCCGTTCAAACCGACGCCCGAACGCCCCGTGCGCGGCGTGTTCATCCGCGCCCCGATTGTCTCGCAAGTGGGGAAGGGGGTAGAGATCCTCAGCGAGTTTGACGGCAAAATCGTCGCCGTGCAGCAGGGCAACCTGCTCGCCACCGCCTTCCATCCCGAGCTGACCGATGACGAGCGCGTGCATCGATACTTTTTGGGGATAATTAACGCGCAATGACACGGATGGGGCTACTGATGGCAGGGATGGCACTGACCGCGCAGGTGGGCCTGGCGCAGCATCCGCGCCCCGATTTTGAACGCCGCGACTGGCAATCGCTCAACGGCATCTGGGAGTTCCAGTTTGACCCCCAAAATGTCGGCGTGGAGCAGAACTGGCACAGCTTAACAAAGCCCTATGAACGCACGATTCGCGTGCCCTTCGCGTGGGAGAGCCAGCTGAGCGGGATTGGCGACACGAACTACAAAGGCGTTGCATGGTATCGACGCGAGTTTACCCTGCCCGAAAACTGGCGCGGCAGGCGCATCTGGCTCTGCTTCGGGGCGGTCGACCATCACGCCACCGTGTGGGTCAACGGCGAGCGCGTGGGTGAACACGAAGGCGGCTACTCCGAGTTTCGGTTCGACATCACCCCCCATGTGCGCTTCGACCGCCCGAACACGCTGTCCGTGCGTGTGGAAGACCACACCGAGCGCGAGACGCCGCTCGGTAAGCAGGTGCCCGACTGGTATACCAGCGTCAGCGGCATCTGGCAGACCGTGTGGCTGGAGGCGACGGGCGCGGCGTGTATTCAATACTTCAAAATCGTTCCGCAAGCCGACGAGGCGGGCGTCCCGACGGGCGTGGTGGAGTTCACGGTCGAGCTGGAGCGCGCCGCTGTGCGTGAACCGCTGCAACTGGAACTGCGCTCGCGCAACCGCGCCTTCCCCACGCAGCAGTTCGGCGTGCTGGAAACCGAGACCGAGAAAACCTTCCGCCTCGTGCTGCAAAACCCGCGCCTGTGGACGCCCGACAGCCCCCACCTGTACGAATTTGAACTGCGCTTGCTCTCAGAAGACGGCAAGCGCGCCTACGACGCTGTGCGGGGCTACTTCGGCGTGCGCGCCGTGCGCTGGGGCAAATACGGCGAGTCCGACTTCAGCTATGTGCTGCTGAACGGCAAGCCCATCTACCTGCGCGGCGCATTAGACCAGTCCTACAACCCGGACGGTCTTTACACCGCGCCCGACGACGAGTTCCTGAAGCGCGATATCGAACTTGCCAAGCGCGCGGGCTTCAACATGCTGCGCATCCACATCAAAGCCGACGAGCCGCGCAAACTCTACTGGGCGGATAAACTCGGCATGCTGATTCAAGCCGACATCCCCTGCTTTTTCACCCCCTCCGAGCGCGCCCGACGCCTGTTCGAAAAAACCATGCGCGACCAGATTCGGCGCGATTACAACCATCCGAGCATCATTATCTGGACGGTGTTCAACGAGGAGTGGGGCATCGGCAGGCTTACCGAAGAGAATCGCGCCCATCGCGTAGATTGGACGCTGCAGATGTATCGACTCGCGAAAGAGCTTGACCCGACGCGCCTCGTGCAGGATAACACGGGCTGGGCGCACTTAGAGACCGACCTGAACTCGTTCCACTGGTACGGGCGGAATGTAGACCTGTTCCGCCACCAATATCAGATTGTGAACCGACAGGAGGTGGGCGTCGGCAAGGGCTGGAACTATATCGACGGGCGCGTCAGTCGGGGCGAGCCGTTCATCAACAACGAGTACGGCTACCTCGCGGCGTTCGACGGCGACGGCGACTGGTCGTGGGGCGGACTCGCGCTCACCAACACGCTGCGCAGCCTGAACCGGCTCGTGGGCTATGTCTACACCGAGCTGACCGACATCGAGTGGGAGCATAACGGCGTGTATAACTATGACCGCAGCCCCAAAGAGTACGGTTTCGACTTCTGGGCGGAGCGGATGAGCGTGCGCGATGTGTTCGCGACCGACTTTCTGGTGATCGATCTGCCTGCGATTAAACGCGCCGCGCCTGGCGAAACGGTGCAGGTTCCAATTCTGTTCAGCCACTATTCGGGCAGGTTCGTAGACAAGCCGTTCACGCTGCTCTATCGGCTGGACTATATCGACGCGCTGGGCAATCGGCGGCGGGGGCAACTGCAACGGCAGGTGTTCACCACAACGCCGCAGTATCGCCTCACGCCGCTCACGATTGCGAACCTGCAGCTGCCCGACGAGCCGTGTCTCGCGACGCTGGTCGTCTGGGCGGAGGACTGGAACCGACGGCGTGTCCACACCAACTACACGCAGTGGCTGGTGGGGATGGAGCAGTTGCCCGCGTTCGAGCTTAAGCGGGGGCGCGTCATCCTGCGCTTCAAGCCCACCGAGTATGTCGCCAGCGCGTTCAACCTGCAGAGCCAGCCTGAGAAGCCGATGCAGGGCAAGCACTGGGCGCGCGGGCACGGCTATGTAGAGTATGCCGTCGCTATTCCTGAAGGCGTGTCGCTGAGCGAGGTGAAGCGGGTCCGCCTGCGGATGGAGGTGGGCGCGAAGGCAGGGCGCGAAAAGGTCGACTGGGCGCAGCGCGTCCACCCTGACGACTACCCACAAACCGACGGCAAAAAGTATCCCTCGCGCGTGCTGGTGGAGATTGCGGGCGAGCGCGTCGCCACATGGGAACTGCCTGACGACCCCGCCGACGC
>CAYYCA010000188.1:0-2482 GCA_964470265.1 uncultured Fimbriimonadales bacterium
GTCGTGCTGGGCTTCTTGCCGAGGTTCGCGATAATCGCGTCGGTGTATTCGGTGGTCTTCGCGCCCTTGTCGTAGCCAACCACATCGCCTGTGCGCACCTTGCCTTCTTCTAAGGTGTAAAGCAGCGCGTTTTCAATCGTTGCCGCCGCCTCGAACTCTTCCAGATAACGCAACATCATCACCATCGACAGGATGACGGCGGTGGGGTTGATGACATTTTTGCCTGCGTATTTCGGCGCGGAGCCATGCACGGCTTCGAAAATGGCGACTTCGTTGCCGATGTTTGCCGACGGCGCGAAGCCGAGCCCGCCCACCAGCGCAGAGGTCAAATCGCTGATGATGTCGCCGTTCATGTTGGTGGTCACAATCACCTCGAACTGCTCGGGACGCTTCACCAGCTGGTGCGCGCAGTTGTCGATAATGATGTGGTTCGCCTCGATATCGGGGTATTCGGGGGCGATTTGCTCGAAAGTGCGCTTGAGCATGCCCTCAGAGAACTTCATAATGTTCGCTTTTGTGGCGCAGTGGACTTTTTTGCGTCCCTCGGCGCGGGCAAGCTCGAACGCGAAGCGCACAATCTTCTCGCAGCCCTTGCGCGAGATGAGCTTCAGCGTCTGCGCCACGCCGGGCGTCTGCATATATTCGATGCCCGCGTACAAATCCTCCACATTCTCACGCACGACGACCAAGTCGATGCCGCGCCCGCTATAGGGAGTGGGCACATTCGGGAACTCCCGCACGGGGCGCACATTCGCGTAGGTCTCAAAGAGCTTGCGCAGGGTCACATTCGCGCTTTTCTCGCCGTAGCCCACGGGCGTCTCGAGGGGTCCCTTCAGCACCACGCGCGTTTTGCGGATCGATTCGATCGTCTCTTGCGGCACGCCCGATTCGATGCCTTTTTTGAACACGCTCGCGCCCGCCTCACGCACTTCGTACTCAATCGGGGCGTTCACAGCTTGCAACAGTTTCAAAGCGGATTCGATGCACTCCGGTCCAATCCCGTCGCCAGGAATGACCGTGATGAGCTTCTTGCCCGATTCAGTAATGTACGCCATCGTCTCTCTCCTCCAATCGGGGGAGAGTATACCTAAGGGATGATTCCCTCAAAGGTTAGGTTGCTCTCGAGCACGCGGAGGGCGCACGGTGCGACGGCAGAAATGCCGTCGCGCCCAACGAATGGGCGCGGGAACCACGCCCTGCTTTTCGCGGGAGGAAAGTAATATTCTGTTCCCGCGTCGCGGGAGCAAGGGGCTCTAGGTATAATTAAGGTATGCCCAAGTTCAAGGAAGGCGATCGTGTGCAGGTGCGCGCCCGCGAGGTGCAGGGCAAGGAGGCGCAGGAGGGACGCTACGCGCCGCATCTTGCTAACGCCACAGGCGCAATTCTCAAAATCTACAGCCCGCAGGAAATCGCCGTCGACCTCGATTTAGACAGCCTGCCTGAAGCGATTCGTGAGCGCCACGCGGAGCAACAGGCGCGCATGCACGAACGCTGGCTGAACTCACTTTCGGACGAAGCGCGCAACCGCCTGACCGAAGATGAGAAAACCTTCCGCCTGCGCTATGTCGCCTTGCTTTCGGAGGACGATCTGTTGCCGTTGAAACCGGGGCGCGCCGAAAAGCCCGCGCCCAAAGCCTCGCCTGCGAAGGCAGAGACGCCCAAGCCTGCCGCTGAAACCAAACCCGCCGTCCGCGCGAAAATGGCGACCCCCAAGCAGACGGCCGAACCGAAAGCCGCCGCCCACGCGAACACAGAGCCTGCCAAAAAGTCCACCCCCAAGGCGCAGGCGGAACCCGCGCCCCCGCGACGCCCCACGCCCGAAGAGCTGGAGAAACTGGAGGAACAGTACCTCAAGGCGCGGAAACGACGCGGCTCGTAACCCTCGCCTGCCTGAAATCGTGGTATACTTAAAAAACGGGGTACATGCCCCGAACGCAGACCGACGCTGACTCTGCGTGGACAGGAGGATTGTATGGATAAACTCATCAATGCTTTAGTATCTTTGCAGGCAGATAATCCTTTGGGGTTGCCGATTATCCGCTCCTTGCGCGAGGCGGTTCCCGTGAAAGGGACGAATATCCGTTCGGGCGTGTTTTATGTGATTCCAGAGCGGCAGATGCGCGATTACGCGCGTATGTTGTGGGAGCATCCCCGCTTGAGTTTTCTACACAAAGTGCGCTACAATGTGCTTTCGGCGACGTTGGAGAACCCGCCCAGCAAGGAGCCAGGTATCGTTTTGTATCCCAATCGTGCCGTGCTGGTGATTTACGATTACGACAACAACTTGGGCTACCGGGTGGATGCGGACTTCCCGAACCCGCGCCGCGTGGAGATCACCCCGCTCAAAGGGCAACCCGACTACTTCAGCGAGGCGGAATACCATGACGCGGTGCAGATTCTGGCGTCCGATCCCAAATACGGCGAGCCGCTGCGCCGTGGGGTCGCCTATTGCTCGCCTGGGATGCCCCCCGTGATTACCGAA
>CAYYCA010000188.1:2582-4837 GCA_964470265.1 uncultured Fimbriimonadales bacterium
GCTGCGCCGTGGGGTCGCCTATTGCTCGCCTGGGATGCCCCCCGTGATTACCGAAGCCGCGCCCGAAAGCGCTTGGGGACGCATCGATCCCTTCCCGAACTATGTGCCCAATCATCGTTTAGTGTCCGTGTTGCTGCACTATATACGCGGCAGTGGGCGTGAAGGTGAGATCGGGCATTTTCTGATTGATATGACCGACCGTCAGGTAGCGGGCTACGGCACGGCGGCGAGCGATTTCTTCCCCGCAGCGTGCGGCGGCCCGCCCAGCAGCGGCGCTTGCGGCGCTACTGGCGGTAGCGCATGGCAAGCCCTTGCATGGCCTGCCAGCAACCCCGTGTGGAGCATGCTGGTGCGTCGCCCCAGCGGCAGCACGGGCGATGGACAGCAGTACGGCGCAGGCGTGGAGATTGCTGATGTGTTTTTCAAGAACCGCCTTGTGCTCAAGCGCGGCGGGATGCCCGTGCTGAATGTGTTTTACGATGGCAACGGCTGCGGTCCCTACCGCGACTGGCTTTACAGCGAAAACTGCTTTGAATGTACAGGCACAGACTTGGGCAACGGTTTGCGCTTCGCAAACCCAGGCACGCGCGCGCGCACTATCTGCGATACCAATAGCGATGCGGGCAACTTTCGTGGCGTGGGCATTCACGAGGAGCCAGGCGGTCAGGAGATTCTGCTTATCACGGAATGCTCCGCTGGTTGGTACCGCTACATCACGGGCTGGCGATTCAATCTTGCGGGCATTCTCAAGCCGCGCTTCCAGTACGGCTACACGGACAGTAGCTGTGTATGTATCGGGCGTCTCCACAACGGCTACTGGCGTCTGCACTTTGCGCTGGACGGCGTCGGCGGCTTGGTGGTGGAGGAGACCGACTCGCCTCGTGGGGCGCGCCGCGAGAACTGGCAGCCCATCCGTATTGAGGCGATGCGCCTGCGCTGGCCCAACCGCAACCCGCGCTGGCGCGTGCGCAAACTTAGCACCGGCTTCACCGCCGAGATCGTACCGAACGCCAGAGACGGCTTCTTCGAGCGGCGCGAAATCGGCGACGGCGATGTATGGGTGCTGAAGGCGAAATACACTTCGGGCGGCGCGCCTGCCGAAATGATCGGCAGCACTGGCTCGTTTGCCAACATTATGCAGTATGTGAACGGCGAGCGTACGCTGAACGAAGACCTCGTGGTGTGGTACGGCGTGCATCTGCGCAAGCGCGGTGCGGACAACTTCGAATGCCCGCCGCTGGGTCCCGACATCTACCTGAGCGGTTAGTCGCTTGGGCGTCCCACCCAAGCAAAGTTTCGTAGGTACGACGGCGTCCCCGCCGTCGTACCTTTGAGTTTGTCGCTTCGGGTACGACGGCAGGGACGCCGTCGTACCGTGTTTAACGCCTATTTCGGCGTTGGGGGCAGCTCCCCGCGCTGAATCAAGAGCGAGTAATCGTGGAACAACAGATACTCACGCGGCTGCTCGCCTAACACGACGCGCAAACGCCAAGAGCGCACACAGCAGACCTCTCGAAGCAATCCTTGCTCAACGGTTTTCTCATGCTCATAGCCCACTGCCTTATCCAGCTCATCCCAAATTCGCAAGGCGGTTTCGATGTCTTTGGCGTTGCGCGTTTTGGTGGAGGGCAGCCGAAATAGATGGATGGGTTCGTCGCGGCTCTGGAGGCTTAGGCTGCCCTGCGGGGCGGTGTCGCTCCAGAACGCGGGCATGCGAGCAGGGTCGCCGAGTCCCCAGAGGGCATAGACCGCCCGTCGCGCTTTAGGCGAGAGAGCGGTAAGCGGAATTGGCTGTCCGTTCGCCAACGCCCGCCGCTGCGACGCGCTCAACGCGCCCCATGCGTCAAACGCTTCGGGACGCTCGTAAAACGGCTTTATCGACGCTAATGCGTAGAGCAAACCGTGATGGAGCTGGGGCAGCCCCAGCAACTGATTCTGCAAAATGTACGGAGCGGGCAGCTCGCCGTTATAGACCAGCCCGTGCGCCATTCCGTACTGAGCCAGATACTCGAACAGCGCATAACCCAATCCTGCTTGCGCGTGGTCGCCCATCTCCGCGAGGTCGTGAACGGTTAAGACGCCGCGCCGATGCGGCTTGAAGAACCAGCGTGCGAGCGCATCAGGCGGAACATCCCCCTGACGCGCCGCCGCGCGGTCTCTGTGGCGCATAATCACCCAATCGCCCGCCGAGAGCCACTCGTAGCCTGCGACAACGAGGTCGCGCACGAAACTGGCAATACTATAGAACGAAGGGC
>CAYYCA010000189.1:0-4828 GCA_964470265.1 uncultured Fimbriimonadales bacterium
GCCGTTCGTAGCGTCGGCGTCCCGCCGACGATGCACTTGAAAACCCGATCGGTATAAGATTCCTCGCCTTCGGCTCGGAATGACAAGCGACTGGGGAGATCCAGCTGTCATTCCGAGCGGAGCGAGGAATCTTGTCCAATCACTATAGATTAGCCAGTCGCTCGAAAATCCGCGCGTAGCAGCGCACGAGCTTTTTGAGGCTCTCGATGCTGATGCGTTCGTCTGCCTGGTGCGCCTCGCCGTCGCCTTCGAACGCTGCGCCAATCGCCACGAGGTTGGGCATCGTGCGGGCGTAGGTGCCGCCGCCCATCGTCGTCGGCTGCGACTCGTAATCGCCCGTCTCCTCACGATAGACCTGCAAGATCGCCTGCAGGAAGGGCGTGTCGGGCGGGATGTAGAGCGGGGCAGTGTGGCGCACATTGCTCAGAACGAACCCGGTACGCTCCAGCGTCGGCTGTAGCCGCTCCTTGAGGGCGTCGAGCGACCATGTCACGGGGTAGCGAATGTTGAACACGCACTGCACGCGCTTGCCGTCGTAATCGAACACGCCGAGGTTGCTGGTGAGCGCGCCCGACGCCTCGTCGGTATGGGCGATTCCCAGCGCCGCGCCGTCCAGCGACTCCGACCATTCCAGCACGGTCTGGAGCCACTGTTCGTTGTCGGGCAGGTTTAGCGGCTCGATAGCTTTGAGCAAGCGCGCGACGGCGTTAATCCCGCCTTCGGGGTGGCTGCCGTGCGCCGATTTGCCCTTCGCGACGGCGCGCCAGCCCGCAGGGTCGGGCTGCCACTCCACGCCCTCAACCGCCGTGTTGGGCTGCAAGGGCGTGTTGATGAGCGCCTCGGCGCGGTCGGGAACCATATTGTGGCGTTCACCGCCCTTCGCCCAGACCACGCGCACGCCATCGGTCGGCTCGATGGGCTTCTCCAGATACAGGTTCGCGATTCCTTTCTCGCCGTAGATGAAGGGCCACCCCGCGTCGGGACTGACGCCCCACACGGGTCGCTCGGTCTCTTTCTCCATATAGTAGTGCATGCACTCCCAGCGGCTTTCCTCGTCGCAGCCAATAATCAGGCGCACGCGCCGCTTGAGCGGGACGCCGAGTTCCTTGAGGGCGCGTACCGCGTAAATGCTGGCTAAGGTTGCGCCTTTGTTGTCGGTTGCGCCGCGGGCATAGATATAGCCGTCGTGTATCTCCGCGCCGAATGGGGGATAAGTCCAGTCGTTGCCCGCGGGCACGACATCGATATGGCTGAGCGACGCAATCATCTCCGCGCCGTCGCCGAGCGTCATATCGCATGCGTAGCCGTCAAAATCGCGCGGGTTTAGCCCGAACCGCTGTCCCATCTCCAACGTAACATCGAGCGCGTCGCGCACGCCTTTGCCAAACGGCGCGCCAGGGGCGCGCTCCTCGTCGTTGCGCACGCTCGGCGCACGCAGCAACGCCTGGAAATCGCGAATCATCTCCTCGGAATGGTTCTCAATCCACTGAATCAACGCCTCACGGTTCATAGCAGGAAGAGGATTCGCGTTCAGGCGGGGAACTCCTGCGCTTCACAACGGCTCATAACAGAGCCACACGGGGCAGGGGGCGTGCTTCATCACATACGCCACCACGCCGACGCCCAGCGGGTTCTCCATCGGCAACAACTTGCGGTGGTCGGTCAAAATCAGCAGGTCGGCTTCCACCTCCTCCGCCTCGCTGACCAGCCCAGGACCGACCTCGCGCGCCTGCACCAAATCGGCGGCGACAACCACGCCCTCCTCCTGCGCGATATGTTCCGCCTCCAGCAACATCTGCTCCGCCTCATGCACGCCGGGCGGCTCAGGGGCGTCCACCTCATGCGTGTAGCCGACCACCAGCACATACACCAGCCGCAGGTTGCTGCGCGTGTGCCGTGCAAACCGACAGAGCCAGCGCAAAATGCGCTTGTCATGCTCGCTGCCCCGATACGCCATTAGAATCGTTCGCATCGCTATCGCTCCAGGAAATAGCGCACGGTGGAGACCACCACCTTCGGCTTCTTCATCAGCGCAAGGCGCAAAATCCACGCCGACTGATTGTGCAGCAGGTGATGCCACCACTTGCGCGGATAGAATTCGGGGATAATCACCGTCACCTGATCCAGCTGCTCCTGTTCAATCAGCTCGTCGATATAGTCTTCGATTGGCTCAACGAGCGAGCGGTGTTCAGAGTCGATAATCTTGAGGGGGATGTCAGGCACGAACTGTCGCCATTCCTGTTGCATTTTCTCTGCAGCAGGGGTCACGAGGCGCAGTTCGGTTTCCTCATCTTTGGTGCGTTTCAGCACGCGCCGGTAGACGGCGGGCGGGCGCGGGTCGACATTGATGTGCAGCGCCTCGATTTCGTCAGGGTGCGCGAGGGCGCGGGCATAGTTCAACGCCTGGAGCACGCCCTGATGCACACTGGGAACCAGCACCAACACTCGGTGGCGAACCGGTTGAGGCTCGGAGGGTTTCGGCTTGAGCTGCGCCTTGATGGTCATGTAATGCTCATGCACTTTGAACAGCAAGAACATCAGCACGCCAATCGAGACGAGCGTAATCCACGCCCCGTAGCGGAAGTTCGCCACGAGCTGCGTCATGAACACCAACCCTGTGGTGAACGCGCCGAACCCGCTGATGAGCATGCCGATGCGCCAGCGCGGAGGCTTTAGGCGGGCGAAGCGACGCGCCATCCCCGCCTGCGAGAGCGTGAACCCGATGAACACGCCCACTGCGTAGAGCGGAATCAGCGAGTGCGTGTCGCCGCGGAAGTAGATAATCAGCAGCGCGGAGAGCAGCCCCAGCAGGATGATGCCGTTGTTGAACACGAGGCGGTCGCCCAGATTCGCCAGCTGACGCGGGGCGAAGCGGGCGTTCGCCAGCACCGACGACAAACGCGGAAAATCGACATACGCCGTGTTCGCCGCCAAGATTAGAATCAGCGTCGTAGCCGCCTGCACGATGTAGTAAAACCACTCAAACGGCGTGCCTTCCAGCACCGTGCGGGCGAGACGCGAGGTGAGCGTCTCGATAATCTCGCCCTGTTCGTTCTTCACAGGCAGTACCTGAAAATAGGAGGCTGTGTAGGTGATGCCCAGCACCAGCCCCGCCAGAATCAGCGCCATCAATAGCAGGGTAAGCGCGGCGTTGCGCGATTCGGGCGACTTAAACGCGGGTACGCCGTCGGAAATCGCCTCCACGCCTGTCAACGCCGAGCAGCCCCGCGCGAAAGCGGTCAGAATCACCAGCAAGCTGAGCGCCTGCGCCCCCTCGCCATACGGAGGATACGGCGCAGGCTGAATATCGCCCGCGAAGCCACGCGCCAAGCCTACCAGTATCAGGATCGCGAAGGTCAATACGAACCCGTAGGTCGGCGGCGCGAACACCAAGCCCGACTCGCGCGCCCCACGCAGGTTGATGTAGGTCATCAGCGCGATGAATAGCACGCAGAGCGAGAGGCGATACGGCAGCAGGGCAGGGAACGCCGAGATAATCGCGTTCACGCCCGCAGCGATACTCACAGCGACAGTCAGCACATAGCCCACCAGCAGCGCAGACGCCGCCAGCACGCCCCAGAACTCGCCCAGATTCTCGCGCGAGACGATAAACGCGCCGCCCCCCTGCGGATAGGCATACACCGTCTGACGATAGGAGAACACCACGATAAACAGCAGCGCGACCACCGCCAGCGAGATGGGAAACGCCAGGCGCAGCGCGTCCTCGCCCGCCGACCACAGCACGAGCATCATTTCCTCGGTTGCGTAGGCAGAGGACGAGAGCGCGTCGGAAGCGAACACCGGTAAGGCTAAGAGGACAGGCAGTCGCTCATGGCGCGCCCGCCGCGTCGATAACACTGGACCAATTAACAACCGCCAGATTCTGCCCAGCATTCAGACCTTCGGGGAGAGAGTATACCCCTTATGCGCCCGAAGCCACGCCTGCGCATAGCGATAGTCCTCCTCCGTGTCGACATCGTAGGCGAGTTCAGGCGCGGCGTTGAGGTTGAAATGGAGACGCGCGTTCAGCAGACGCTCCGCCAGCGGCGGCAGGCTGCTCAGGGCTAATCGTCCCGTGAGGAACCGCGCGGCGAGGGGCGCGCCCACCGTCATCAGTTGATAATGAAACGCGCGGGTCAGCGTGAGGGCGACCCTGCCTGCAGACTTACGCGCCCGCGCCAGACGGCGGAGCAGGGGAGTTTGCGCCTCCAGAAAGCCGACACGCAGCACGCTCACCGACGCGCTGATGAATCGTCCCTCGGCGAACTGCAACGCCGTATAGGGCGCGCCCGGAAACATCCGCTCAAACTCCGACTCGGGCGTCCAGCCCACCACCACATCGGCGTTAGGCGGCGCAGCGTGAACGAAATCGCAAATCGCCTTGCCCGTGAGCATCGGCAAATCCACCGCGCAGTGCAGAAACTGCGACTCGGACGATAGCCCCAAACGCTCCACGCCGCGCAGGAGATTGTCGACGGGATCCTCGCCCTCTGTCGCGAACAGCACCTCCACGCCGGGCGGCTGCAGGGCGTGCAATAACAGCTCGGAACCGACGACCGCAATCCGCCCCACTCCGCTCTGTTGCAGGGCGTACACCACGCGCGTAATCTGTGTCCTGCCGCCGAACTGCAGCAACCCCTTGATAGGGTGTCCTGCCGCTTCAGTGAGCGACGCGGGCGCGCGCCCCCCTGCGATTAAAACTGCGTCCATCATACAGATTATGACCGAGCCTCATCCAGCGAGGGGTAGGGACTTTAGTCCTAATTTGGGGATCATATCGATCGAGAGTTCAAGTAGTGCAAGTCGTCGGCGGGACGCCGACGCTACG
>CAYYCA010000190.1:0-4822 GCA_964470265.1 uncultured Fimbriimonadales bacterium
GGGACGCCGACGCTACGCAAAGCCGTTCGTAGCGTCGGCGTCCCCGCCGACAATGCGACTGAAAACCCAGTTGGTATAACGCTGCAGGGGAGTCGATGGAAAGCGCCGCCGTTTCGCAGTAAGAGAATCGGGGTGTGCCGAGTGCGCACCCCGATTGCCGTCGCTAACAGCCTCCCCCAAAGTTAAACAGCAGCTCTAACAGGTCTGCGTCGTCTATCATCCCATCCCAGTTGACATCTTCGCTACGGTAGCCCACACTGCCGAAGGCGAAGAGCAGGGCAAGCAGATCCGCGTCATCCACCCGTCCGTCGCGGTTGACATCGCCGCGAACGGGGCAGCCCGTATCCAGCAAAAACGCCTCGAACCGCTGGTTATCGGCGTTGAAGCCCGAACCGACGATGTAGCGACCGTCGGGAGTAATCGCCGTCGCACTGTCAAAATAGGAGCCTTCAGAGAGCAACGCGGCATAGCGATTGCTCAGGTCCTGCATTCCCTCAGCCTCCGTCCAGATGAAGGCGCGCCGATAACTACTCGAGCTATCTCGAATCTGCCCTACGACCACGCGCCCCTCTGCGGAGACGGCATACGCCTCGCTCAAGAGATTCTGGAGGGTTCCCAGATTACGGTAGCCTGTGGACTCGCTCCAGAGGAAGGCGCGCCGCTCACGGGTGGTAGGGTGGAACATAAAGCCCACCATGAAGCGTCCATCAGGCGAGATTCCGTATGCCAGCGCGTTGGAATAACTGGGGTCTGGAGGGATCACCTCAAAGCCAGCAAGGGGCGTCCAACGGAACACCTGGTAAGATGCGGCGTTGAGCAGGTTGCCGATGACCACCTGCCCGTTCGCGGAGATTGCCACGGCGCGGATGTCGAAACTTTGAGCATCCCACTGTGGAGGCGCCAGATTCACAACGCCTTCCTGAGCGTTCCAGCGGAAGGGGCGCTGATATCCTTGTGTGTTGCGGAACCAGCCGATTAGAACCGTCCCATCGGCGGAAACCTTCACCGCCTCGCTATCGCGGTCGAAGGCGTCAAGCGTTTGGAAAGTCGAGCCGCTCCAGAGCGTGGCGATGGGCGGTAAGGCATATCCTAACCGTCGGCAGGTGTAGCCGACAACGACGCTTCCATCCGCGGATACGCTATACGCGGCGCTTTGCGTGTTGAATGGGGGTGTTGGCAGCGGCTGGAGTCCCACTTCGGGATTCCACTGGAACGCGCGTTCTGAGCTGACGGTATTGCTGGCGACGCCAACTACAGTTCTGCCGTCGGCGGAGACATCGTAGGCAACACTGCTGCTGGCGCCGAGCGCGCCGAGATTGACCAACCCTGTATCCGCGCGCCAGCGGAACGCCAGCCGGGAGCGGTCGGGGGCTTGCGCCCAGCCGCAGAGAGTCTGTCCGTCTGCTGAAGCAGCGTAAGCTACGCTTTGCCCGCCCCCGAAGTCGCCCAGCAGCTCGAACACGCCGCTGGCGCGATGCCACCGAAACGCGCGGCTTTCCCCCGAAAAGGAGGCGCGCACTTCGCCCACGATGACGCTCCCATCCGCCGACGCGCCCCAGGCGGCTGAGTAGCGAAAGTGGGCGGGCACAGGAATATCGTGCAACGCGCCGTCAGCGTCCCAGTAGCACGCCTGATAATCGCCCCGTGCGTTGAGATAATAGCCCACGATAGTGTTGCCGTCCGCAGAGATCGCGCGGGCGACGCTCTCGGAACTCTCTGCGGGATGGATAAGCTGCATCCCACTGGCAGGCGTCCAGCGAAACGCGCGATAGCGATTGTCCGAAGTGATGCACGCCCCTACGACAACGCGCCCATCCGCCGACACATCGTAGGCATTACTTTGCGAAGGCGTATTCAGGGTATGGATATCTTGCATCCCGCTGGCGGCTGTCCAGCGGAAGGCGCGGGCAGGCGAGCCAATCCGACGGTCGCGCATCGCGCCCACAATTACCTCGCCATCTGCAGAAACGCCATAAGCTGTCGACTCGCGATTCGCAGCGTCCAGCGCCACGGTTCCCGAATCGGGCGTCCAGCGAAACGCGCGCCAGACGCCGTTTCGGTCGCTCGAGTAGCCCACCACGACATTGCCATCCGCCGAGACATCATACGCCCGGCTCTCGCCTCCCCCCAGGTGAGGAATCGCCACAGGTCGCTCGCCTGTTTTCCATCGAGCCGCGCGCTGGTCAGAAGCGTACGACCCGCCAAACCAGCCCACCACTGTGGAACCATCCGCGGAGATGCTCCTTCCGAGACTATAGCCGCCGCCAAAAGTGCCCAACCAGTACAGGCGCGGCGTCTGCGCTCTCAGCGAGGCGCAACACACGATACTCGCGAACACCCACGATAAGCCAATCCAGATCCGACGCATCGTTGCCTCCTGTCGCCTTCATAAGCGACGGGACTCGCTTCGACGGCGTCGCCACAGACTCCTGCCGCGCATCTTGACGATTACCCTGCAAACGGCGCACAGAGCGGGTCGCCCACCACGAGGTCTTTCCACAGGATAAACGGGCTGGCAGCCCAGAGGCTCTCAGCAATCGTGCGCCCGCGCGTGTAGCAGTCGAACATGACTTCCGCGCGGCAGAGCGCCGCCGTGTACGGCTCCGACACATAGCCCTTCACGCCCGTCGCGCCTTGCGCGATCAGGTCGGCAATCAGCGATTGCCCCTTGTCCGTCACCTGAAAGGTGCGCGCGCTGGTGGAGACCGCCGTCTCCGCAATCGAGCCAGGGCGGAAGCGCAGACTGCGATAGCTGAGTTTGTTGAATCTGTGGTCGTTGCTGCCCCACGAGTAGTAGCCCATGATGTCGCGCACCGCGCCTACGAACGCCTCGTCCTCATCGAGGATGACCTCGAACCCGCGTTGTTTGAGGAGCCGTGCAGCGGCGCGCATGCTCTCGTTGATGGCGCGATACCCGCCGCTGTTGCGTTTAGGGTCTAAATCCAGCACGAACACGCCGTTCGCCCGCTTCGCGTTCAGGCTGTTGTCAATCAAATCGCGAATGTGTTGCATCGTGTAGCCGTCCAGCCGCGTCGCTAAATAGAAGCCGTACTTGCGCCGTGTGAAGCGTTCATTTTTGCCGAAGTAGGGGTTCAAGTTTGACTCGGTTGGCTGGCTGTTGAAGGGGCGTTTGAGCGGGGAACACATCAGCGCACAGTCCACCGAGAAGCCCCCCTCGCGAATGCGCAACGGGATGCCTTTCGTCAGCACCAGATAGTCCACGCTCTCGGTCAGCCCGCGCTGGCGTAGCAGGTCCATCACGGGTTTCTCAATCGTGTCGCGATATTCCGCCAGCGGAACCTCTTCCTGCGGCACGCAATCGATTGTAAAGATGTGCGTATTCGGCAGCCGCCGCCTTTGCGCATAGTATTGCGCAATCGAGACCGAATCGGGGCTGCGGCGCGTGGCAATTACCACCACATTCAGAGCGCGTTGCATAACAGGCTAATTATGGCACAAGCGAGGTATGATTCCGACATGCGCGAGTTCAAGCCTAAGTTTTGGATTGACCATCTGTTCGAGAAGCACGAGTGCTGGGACTATGACAACTACGAGAAGGCGACGCTGGAGGTAGAACTCAACGGGCGCGCCGTGCGCGTGGTGGTTCCAGAGTCCTATGCGCAGGTGAAGCCCCTGCTGCTGGCGGAAAATCAGGGCGTGCTGTTTATGCTGGCGCAAAACCGCGCGCCCTATGTGGACGACTTCACGGACGGCGTGCTGATGGTCGCCAAGCAGCTGGAGCCTGACCTGTACGCAGTTGGAATCTGGCACGGCGTGTACGGCTATGCATTAGACTATTTTGGATTGCGTGAATCGTGCGAGTCGTAGGCGTAGATGGCTGTCGAGGCGGATGGGTAGCGGTTGCGTTGGACGAGGGCGTGCATACTGTGCACGCGAAAGTCTTTGCCCGCTTTATAGACATTCTGGACGCCTACCCCAATGCGGCGGCGATAGCGGTGGATATGCCGATGGGCTTGTGGCAATCGGGCAGAGCGCGCATGCGCCCCTGCGACGCTGAAGCGCGAAAACGACTGGGCAATCGCGCCAGCAGCATCTTTATTCCGCCTACGCGCGAAATGTTGCACGCCAGCGACTACGCCCCACTGCGCGAACAGGGGCTGAGCGTACAAGCCTATCACCTGATGCCGCGCATCCGCGAGCTGGACGCGCTGATGACGCCTGAACTGCAGACCCGCGTGTGGGAATCGCACCCCGAGCTGAGCTTTATGGCAATCACGGGCGCGCCCATCGCCGACCCGAAGCGCACTGCGCCCGGACAACTGGCGCGCATCGAGGCACTCCAGCGCGCACTGCACCTCGACTACGAGACGCTGAACGCCCTCTGGGAAGCCTGTCTACCGACCGCGCGCCGAGATGACCTGCTGGACGCCTGCGCCCTCGTATGGAGCGCATTACGCCACACGCAGGGACAATCGGAAGTGTGCATCGGCGAGCCGACGCATGATGAACGCGGGCTGCTGATGGCGATACGGTATTGATAACCCCCGTCTGCCAATGTTGAGCAGGCGAGACTCCTCGCGCCGTTCGAGATAATAATACCAACTGGGGGTTCAAGTAGTACAAATCGTCGGCGGGACGCCGACGCTACGCGAAGCGCGTTCATAGCGTCGGCGTCCCGCCGACGAGGCACTTGAATACCCAATCGGTATAAGTCCCTCAAGGGTAAAATCGTCTCCAAACTGTCGTGCAGGACTGAGTAAACCCCCTCCTTAAGGTTCCCCCTACTGCGTAGGGGGAACCGAGCCGCTTTTCGGTTCCCCTCGCGAAGCGGGGGGAACCTTAAGGAGGGGGAAGAGCCTCC
>CAYYCA010000191.1:0-4822 GCA_964470265.1 uncultured Fimbriimonadales bacterium
GATTTGCGCTACTTGAACTCTCGATTGGTATAACCTTTGAGGCGCTCATCACAGGAAATCTCCCGCCTCTTCCCGAATTTCTTCCGACATGGCTCGGTTCACGCTTTTGTTGATCCTAACGCTGGGAATCGCCGCCCTGTATCCTCCCCGCCAGGCGGCGCAGACCCACATGCTTCCCATGCGCGACGGCGTGCGCCTTGCGACGGATGTGTATCTACCCGAAGGCGAGCCGCCATTTCCCGTAATCCTGATTCGCACGCCGTATGGCAAAAACGCCCTGAAAGCGATTGGCGAGGAGGGCGCGCGGCGCGGCTACGCCGTTGTGATTCAGGACACGCGCGGACGCTTCGCCTCCGAAGGCGCGAACCTGCCGTTCGAGGGCGACGGCTGGTGGGAAAGTCGCGCTGACGGCGTGGATACCCTCCACTGGATTGCCCGGCAACCCTGGTGCAACGGTAAAATCGGCACATGGGGCGGCTCCGCGTTGGGGATTAATCAACTGATGCTCGCGGGCGCGGGAACCGACCAGCTGACCTGCCAGCATATCACCGTAGCGGAGCCAAACCTGTATCAGTCGCTGTTTCCCGGAGGCGTGTTCAAGAAGTCGCTTGTAGAGGACTGGCTGCGCGCCACCCAGCACGCTCCCGACGCGCTGCAGCACTGGACGCGCCATCCCGCCTATGACCGCTTCTGGCAGGCGCGCGATGTGAACCGCCGCTACGCCCGCGTGAACGCGCCCGCCGTACATATCGGGGGCTACTACGACATCTTCGCGCAGGGCACTATCGACGCCTTTGTCGGCTATCAGACGCGCGGCGGACAGGGCGCGCGCGGCAAACAGAAACTCCTGATGGGACCCTGGACGCACGGCGTGCTGCAGCAAAAAGTCGGCGAACTGGAGTTCCCCAACGCCGACCAGCCGCCCTGCACCTTCCACGACCCGTGGCGCTGGTTCGAACGCTACCTGAAAGGCGTGCGGAACGGCGTGGACAGGGAGCCGCCCGTTGTCTACTATGTGATGGGCGCGGTCGGCGAGCCGAACGCCCCCGGCAACGAGTGGCGCACGGCGTATCAGTGGCCGCCTTTGCCCACACGCCCAACGCCCCTGTATCTGCATGCCGACCACAGCCTGAGCTTTGAAAAGCCCCCACGCGAGGGCGCGCTCCGCTACACTTACGACCCGAACAATCCCGTTCCTACGCTCGGTGGGCGCGAGCTGACCATCCCTGCGGGACCGCGCGACCAGCGCGCCGTCGAATCACGCCCCGATGTGCTGGTATTCACCAGTGCGCCGCTGGAACAGCCGCTGGAAGTAGTTGGGCGCGTGAAAGCCATCCTCTATGTATCCAGCGATGCGCCCGACACCGATTTCATCGTGCGCCTGTGCGATGTGTACCCCGACGGTCGCTCTTACAATATCGCTGAGGGCGTGCTGCGCATGCGCTATCGCGAGTCGCTCAGCCGAGAGAAGTTGATGACGCCGGGCAGGGTCTATCGCGCGGAAGTCGACTTATGGACGACAGCCATCGTGTTCAACCGAGGGCATCGCCTGCGCGTGCATGTGACCTCCAGCAGCTATCCTGCCTACGACCCGAACCCGAACACGGGCGCGCCGTTCCGCGCCAGCGAGCGCACACGCGTAGCGAATAACACCGTCCACTGCGGAGGGCGTTCCGCGAGCTGTATCATCTTGCCCGTTGTGAGGGGGGCAACGCCTTAGCATCGGCGGTTCAGGTATACTCTAACCGCCATGACTCGCTTCGCGAAGTTCGCCTGGCTGGCGTTAGCCTTTAATGTGCTGGTGATATTGGGCGGGGCGTTTGTGCGCGCGACAGGTTTCGGCGCGGGCTGCGGCAGCCACTGGCCCACCTGCAACGGTCAAATTGTCCCCCTCTCTGGCTCGCTGGATACCTTCGTGGAGTTCGGGCATCGATTGACCAGCGGGCTGGCGTTCCTGCTCGTGCTGGCGATGTGCATCTGGGCGTTTCGGGCATACCCCCGCAAGCATATTGTGCGGTTCGGCGCGCTGATGAGCCTGATTTTCATGATTCTGGAAGCCCTGATTGGCGCGGGGCTGGTGCTGTTCGAGCGCGTGGCGACGGATGTTTCGTATGCGCGGGCGGTGTGGATGGCGGCGCACCTGCTGAACACCTTCATCCTGCTGATGTGGATTACGCTCACGGCGTGGTGGGCGTCGGGCGGAGCGCGGTTCCCCCTGCGCGGGCAGGGCTGGACGGGCGCGGCGACGCTGGGCGCGCTGCTGCTGATGACGCTCATCGGCATGAGCGGCGCGGTCACCGCGCTGGGCGATACGCTGATGCACCTGAATGTGATTCACACGAACCCCATCGTGGGCGAGACGCTGCTCGCCCTGCGCGTGTATCACCCAACGCTGGCAGTGGGGATTGCGTTTTATATGATTGTCGTGCTGACGCGCCTGATGCTGGATCGCCCCTCGCCGACGGCGTATCGGCTCGGAATCGGCTTCAATCTGCTCTATGTGGCGCAGCTCGGGTTGGGACTGTTGAATGTGTGGCTCAAAGCCCCCATCTGGATGCAACTCGTGCATCTGCTGATTACCGACATCCTGTGGATTATGTTGGTTCTCTTCAGTGCGACGATTCTCGCCACGCGCCCGCAGGAGCGAGCGGTTCCTGTTCGGGTATAATCCGAGCCAATGACGGGCTGAGATTCCTCGCTTCGCTCGGAATGACAACCGCCTGCGATAAGCCTTTGTCATTCCGAGCGAAGCGAGGAATCTCAAGAACGCAGATTGCTAACGGAGGATATAGTTATGAGCGTTCTTGAGGTTGTTCTGGGGCGTGAACTGATGCCCCTTTATGAAAAAATCATGCAGGGCGAGCGCCTCTCGTTCGAAGACGGCGTTCTGCTCTACACCACGCCGAACCTGTCGGGCGTGGGCTACCTCGCGAACCTCGTGCGCGAGCGACTGAACGGCGACTACGCCTACTACATCCGCAATCAGCATATCAACTACACCAACATCTGCAACAAGGGCTGTAAGTTCTGCTCGTTCTATGCCCAGAAAGGCGGTCCCAAGCCCTACACGCTTACGATGGACGAGGTGCGTGAGCGGTTGCAAGCGTACAAGCACATTCCGATTACCGAAGTGCATATCGTGGGGGGTGTGAACCCGCGCCTGCCATATCAGTATTATCTGGATTTGATTCGCACGGTCAAAGAAGAACGCCCTGAGGTGCATATCAAGGCGTTCACGGCGGTCGAGTGGGAGGAGATTGCCCGCGTTGCAAAAAAGCCGCTCGCCGAAGTGCTGCAGGAAATGAAAGAAGCGGGGCTGGGCAGCGTGCCTGGCGGCGGGATTGAGGTATTAAGCGACCGCATCCACGCCGAGCTGTTCCCCAAGAAAATCAACGGTAAACGCTGGAAGGAGATTGCCCGCGAAATCGCCGCGGCGGGGCTGAAGCAGTACGCCACCCTGCTCTACGGGATGGGCGAGACGATTGAGGAGCGCGTGGATCATTTCATTCAGTTGCGCGAGCTGCAGGACGAGACAGGACACTTTCTGGCGATGACGCCCCTCTCGTTCCACCCTGAGGGCACGCAACTGGCGCACCTGCCGCACCCCAGCGGCGATGACGACCTGCGTAATATCGCCGTCGCCCGCCTGATGCTGGACAACTTCCCGCACATCAAGTCGTTCTGGATTATGAACACGCCCGCCATCACACAAATCGCGCTCTGGTACGGCGCGGACGATGTGGACGGCACGGTGCATGAATACGAAATCGTGTATCAGGACGACGCCCCGGGCGTGCGCCAGCAGGTTCTCACGCGCACGGAGCTGATTCGCCTTATCCGCGACGCGGGGCGCATCCCCGTCGAGCGCGACAGTCTATATCAGATTGTGAATCGCCCTGACGAGGAAGAAGAGCCATCCACCTCGAAACGGCTGCTACGGGTATTATAGAGGGGCATGAAAGCCCCGTGGCTCTTAGCCACTCTCGCCTATTTCGTGTTGCAGCTGGGCGCGCCGCTGACTACCCTGCCGAAGGGCTGGGCGCTGGTTGGCGGCGTGTTGCTCACCACCCTACTGCTGATGGCGACGCTGCTGTGGCTGGTGTTCGCATGGGCGCACGAGACGGAGAAGGCGAAGTGGCTCGCGCCCGTGATGCTGGTCGGGGGCGTCGCGGCGTGGTGGGCGTGGGGCTGGCTTCCCGCCTTGCTGGGCTGGAGTCGCGAGAACCCCCCGATGGAGCTGACGCTCGGCTTCTATCGCGCGATGCATGGGTATCTGTTGATGGCGGCGGCGGTCGGGTTGGGGACGACGCTCTCGAAACTCATTCGCGAAAAGAATCTGCTCGCCCCCGTCATCCCCTTTGCGGCGATGGTCGATATGCTCACCGTGCTGACGCCCGGTGGGTTTGTGAAACAGGTGATGGAGAAAGCCCCCGAGGTTGCCGAGCGGGCGTCGCTGGCGGTGATGGCGGCGCCGAACGCCCCCGAAGCCGTAGCGCGGCTGACGCCGATTGCAATCATCGGCGCGGGCGACTTTATTTTTCTTGCGCTGTACGCCGCGTGCCTGATTCGGTTCGGGCTGCGCGTGCGCGCCACGATGATTGGGCTGTTTCTTGCGCTGTGGGTCTATCTGGGATTGGCGCTGTGGGTGTTGCCTGCGCTGGGGATCCCGCCGCGCCTGCCCGCGCTCGTGCCGATGGCGATTGTCACGCTGGCGATTAACTGGCGTTCGTTCCAGCTCAGTCGTCAGGAGACCGTCGCGAGCGTCGTGGTGACCACGCTTGCGCTGGGGATTATCGCGTGGCTGTTCACGCGCGGAGTGTGA
>CAYYCA010000192.1:0-4814 GCA_964470265.1 uncultured Fimbriimonadales bacterium
ACGGACAGGAGTGTCCGTGCGACAGGCAGCGCACGGGCGGGGACGCCCGTGCCACGCGAGGGCATGAAACTTATGCACGGGCGGGGACGCCCGTGCCACTTTGTGCTACTTAGAGCATCAGCAGCGGGTTCTCCAGCACTTGCTTCAGCGTTTGCAGGAACCGCGCCCCGACTGCGCCGTCAATCACGCGGTGGTCGCACGACATGGTGACCTTCATGCGTTGGCGCGGGGTGATGGAGCCGTCATCGCCAATCACGGGCACGCGCTTGGTCGCCCCAACCGCCAGAATCGCGCTCGCCGGCGGGTTGATAATCGCCGTGAACTGCTCGATGCCGAACATGCCCAGATTCGAGACGGTGAAGGTGTTGCCCGTCATCTCGTCGGGCAATAGCTTGCCGTCGCGCGCTTTTTGGATAAGCGTTTGCGACTCTTGGGCGATGCGGCGCAGCGACTTGCCCTCGCAGTGTTTCAGCACCGCCACCAGCAGCCCTTGCTCCACCGCAACGGCGATGCCGATATGCACGCCGTTCGGATGCACCAGCTGCCCATCCTGGTAGCGGGCGTTGATGACGGGGTGTTGCTCCAGCGCGACGGCGCACGCCTTCACGATGAGGTCGTTCACGCTCACGCGCAGGCTCTCGTCCAGCTGGTTCAGTTGCTGGCGCAGCGCGAGGGCGTTTTCCATATCGATCTCCATCGTGAGGTAGAAGTGGGGGATGGTCTGGTGCGCTTCGGTGGTGCGCTGCGCGGTAATCTGGCGCAGGCGGTTGAGCGACTCGACGCGCTCTTCGGCGGCGACAGGGATGGGGGTAGGCGCAGGAGTGGGGATTGGCGCAGCGACGGGCGCAACGGGGGGCGCGGGCGCAGCGGCTTTCTGCGACTCGATAAACGCCAGCACATCACGCTCCACGATGCGCCCTTTTGGTCCCGTGCCTTGAATGAGGCGCAGGTCAATCCCATGCTCGGCGGCGATTTTGCGGGCTAAGGGTGAGGAGAGGATTCGCTCTTCGCCGTTTCGTGCGGTGGGGGCAGGGGCAGCTGCCGTCGCCGCAGCGGGCGTGGGCGTCGGCGCAGGCGTTGCTGCTGGCGCAGGCGCGGGCGTCTCGGCAGCCGCTGCCGCCTTGCCGTCGGTCTGGCTCGGCAGGCTCTCGCCCTCCTGCAAAATGTACGCCAGCGGGGTGTTCACAGGCACAATCGCGCCCTCCTGCACGCTAATCCCCTTCAGAACGCCCGAACCCGGCGCTTCAATCTCCACTGTCGCCTTGTCGGTGGCAATCTCCGCAATCGGCTCGCCTTCACTCACGGTATCGCCCTCATTTTTCAGCCAGCGGACTAAAGTGCCTTCCTCCATCGCATCGCCCATTTTGGGCATGATAATCGTGTGCATAGCAACCTCCTTACGCCAGAACCTGTTTCACGGCGTCAATCACGCTCTGCTCGTTGGGCACGGCGAGCGCCTCAAGGTGTTTGTTGTAGGGCATGGGCACATCCGCGCCCGCCACGCGCAGCACGGGGGCGTCCAGATAGTCGAACGCATGCTCTTGAATCTGCGCTGCGATTTCCGCCCCGAAGCCCACGAACCGCCAGTCGTCGTGCAGGGCAATCGCGCGATGGGTGCGCCGCACCGAGTTGAACACCGTCTCCCAGTCGCACGGGATCAGTGTGCGCAGGTCGATGACCTCCACCTCGATGCCCTGCTCGGCGAGTTGCTCGGCGGCGTTCAGCGCCAATACCACGCCCCGCGAGTAGGTCACAATCGTCACATCGCGTCCGCGCCGTTTGACATCCGCCACGCCGAACGGAACCGTGTACTCGCCCTCGGGCACTTCGCCTTTGGTCAGGTACAGGCGCGGATGCTCAATCACCATCACAGGGTTCTGGTCGCGAATCGCGGTTTTGAGCAAGCCTTTCGCGTCGGCGGGCGTGCTGGGCAGCACCACCTTCAAGCCCGGCGAGTGCGCCAGCCATGCTTCCAAACTATGCGAGTGCTGCGCCGCGAGCTGCTTGCCCGGACCTGCCGGACCGCGAATCACCATCGGCACGGCGCACGCCCCGCCCGATTTATACAGAATCTTCGCCGCGTGGTTGATAATCTGGTCGAACGCCAGCAGCGCGAAGCTCCAGGTCATCACCTCCACGACGGGTTTCAGCCCTTCAATCGCCGCGCCAATCGCGATGGAGATAAAGCCCGGCTCGGAGATGGGCGTATCCCACACGCGCTTCGGTCCGTACTTCTGGAACAGCCCTTCGGTGACTCGGAAAGTGCCCTGATACCGCCCGATGTCCTCGCCCATCAGGAACATGTTCGGGTTGCGGTCTAACTCCTCTATTAATGCCTCACGAATAGCTTCTCGGTAGAGTTTGGTTGCCATAATGCGCTCCTGCTGTGTGAGTTGCGGATATAGTGTACCTGAAATGGGTGAGTGTGCGGTAAAATTTGGTATGAGGAAACCCCTCAGGTTCCTCGCCCTGCCTGCTCCAGTGCGCGAATCAGCCCCAGGATTCGCGCGAAGTAGTCATGCTCGGGGTCGGGCGACTCCAGCGTGTCGGCAATCACCAGTGGAGCCCTGAGCATTCGGGCGACGGTCGCGCCGATGTCCGACGGCTCACCTGCCAATATCATCGCGACGCCCGCCTGTCTGCCTTGCTCGATTGCTTGACGCAGGCGTTGCAGGCTGGGCGGGCGTTCGTGGTCGGGCTGCAGGCTGCCCAGCGAGCGCATGCCAAGCTGTCGCGTGAGGGGTAGATAGGCGTCATGCACGGCGAGGTAGGCTTTCCCCTGCAGCACTGCCCGCGCCTCGCGCATGCGCGTTTCGATCTGACGGAACTGGAGTTGCACGCGCGTCCACGCCTGACGCTGGTTCATGCCCGCCAGCCCATCCTCCGTCGCCCATCGCAGAATCTGCGCGCAGCTCTGGCGGGCGTAGCGTAAGTCCAGCCAGATATGCAGGTTGTCGGGGGGCGGCTGCAGGTGGTCGATGAGCGCGCTGATGGGGGTGCGGTTCTGCAGGGCGCGCTGCAGGGCGTTTAGATAGCCCTCCAGCCCGCCGCCGACAGCAATCACGCGCCGCGCCCCTAACGCCTGCCGAATCATCCGCACATTTAGGGGCGTCTCGTGCGCGTCCGCGCTGCGCGGCTGAATCAGCACAACGGGCAGCTCCAGCGCGCGAACCCAGTCCGCAATTACGCTCAGTGTGGCGGCATACATAGCGTGCTTTGTAGCACGGACAAGACTGTCCGTGCTACGAACCCTCCCGCATCTGCGGGAAGAAAATCACTTCGCGGATGGAATCGGCGCCCGTAAGTAGCATCGCCATGCGGTCGATGCCGATTCCCAGCCCGCCCGCTGGGGGCATGCCGTACTCCATCGCGTGCAGGAAGTCCTCATCGAACGGGTGCGCTTCTTCGTCGCCCGCCTGACGGAGCGCGTACTGCTGCTCGAAGCGCGCGCGCTGCTCCAGCGGGTCGTTCAGCTCGGAGAAGGCGTTGGCGACCTCCTTGCCGAAGATGTAGCCCTCGAAGCGGCGGGTGAAACGCGGGTTGTCTGGCTCGCGCTTCGCCAGCGGCGAGGTGTCAATCGGGAAGCCGTACACAAAGGTCGGCTGCTGCAGATGCTCCGCCACGCACTTCTCCAGCACCTTTTCGATAATCCCGCCGATGGTGTCCTTGCGCTCCACATAGATGCCGACCTTCTCGGCGGCGCGGACGGCGTCCTCCAGCGTTTCGAAATCGGCTTCGGTCAGTCCCGTGCGCTCCCGAATCGCGTCCATCAGGCGGATGCGCTGCCACGGACGGGCGAAATCCACCTGCACGCCATGCATTTCGAACACGGTGGTTCCGAACACGCGCTCGGCGACATGGCGGAACAGCTCTTCAACGAGGCTCATGATATCCTCAAGGTTCGCATACGCCTGATACAGTTCGAGCATCGTGAATTCAGGGTTGTGGCGGGTGGAGATACCCTCGTTGCGGAACACGCGCCCGATTTCGTATACGCGATCGATACCCCCAATCAGTAAGCGTTTGAGGTGGAGTTCGAGCGCGATGCGCAGCTGGAACTCGCGGTCGAGCGCGTTGTGGTGCGTCACAAAGGGTCGCGCCGCCGCGCCGCCCGCCATCGGCTGTAGCACAGGCGTCTCCACCTCCAGAAAGCCGCGCTCGTCTAAAAATCGCCGAATCTCGCGAATCATTCGGCAGCGGGCGATTAGTCGCTGACGCGACTCGGGGTTCACCAGCAGGTCTAAATAGCGCTGGCGATAGCGCTGCTCCACATCGTGCAGCTCGTACCAGCGCTGCTCGCCCTTTTCTTTGGGGAACGGCACGGGGCGAATTGCTTTGGCTAACATCGTGAACGACTGCACATGCACCGTGATTTCGCCCGTACGCGTTTTGAACACAAAGCCCTGCACGCCGAGATAGTCGCCCAAATCCCAGAGGTCGATTAGGTCGTAGTTTTCGCCCTGTTCATCGGCTTTGAGGTAGATTTGTAGTTTGCCAGTGCTGTCCATCAGGTGCGCGAAGGTCGCCCTGCCCATCTTGCGAATCGCGACGATGCGCCCCGCAACGGCGACCGTCTTGCCCTCGAGTTGCTCGTACTCGTCGTGGATTGCCTGCAGGGGATGGGTAATCTCGTAGCGTTCGATGGCGAAGGGGTCTAAGCCGCGTTCGCGCAGCTGCTGGAGCTTCTGTAGTCGGATTTGTACCAGCTGGCTCTCTTCCTCAAGCGTGTGGTGGACTGGCTCGTGCATGGCGCGAATTGTACCATGCGCTCGGATAACCGTGAGTGGTTTCCCCTCTTATACCAATCGGGTTTT
>CAYYCA010000193.1:0-4752 GCA_964470265.1 uncultured Fimbriimonadales bacterium
CGACGCTACGCGCCTTACTTCGTAGCGTCGGCGGGGACGCCGACGCTGCGCGCCTCACTTTCGTAGCGTCAGCGGGGACGCCGACGCTACGCGCCTTACTTCGTAGCGTCGGCGGGGACGCCGACGCTGCGCGCCTCACTTTCGTAGCGTCAGCGGGGACGCCGACGCTACGCGCCTTACTTCGTAGCGTCGGCGTCCCCGCCGACGAATCTAAACCACCACCTCTGCCCGTTCGGCGTCTTTGAGGCGGTCTTCCAGACGCTCGCCGTGGGCAAGCGCGAGCGGCAGCACCTCGTCCATGTGGCGCACGAGGTGGAAGGTCATCTGCTCGCGCACATGTTCGGGGATGTCGTCCAGGTCGGGTTCGTTCTCGGCGGGCAGGATGACCTCGTAGATGCCCGCACGGTGCGCTGCAATCACCTTCTCCTTGATACCGCCCACAGGCAGCACGCGCCCGCGCAGGGTAATCTCGCCCGTCATCGCAATATCGCGCCGCACGGGACGCCCCATCAGCGCGGAAGCCAGCGCCGTCGCCATCGTGATACCCGCCGAGGGACCGTCCTTCGGAATCGCGCCTTCGGGCACATGGATGTGGATGTCGCGATTGCGGTAGAACTCGGGGTCGATGCCCAGATGGAGCGCGCGCGAGCGGACATAGGTCATCGCCGCCTGCGCCGACTCTTTCATCACCTCGCCCAGATGCCCTGTGAGCAGCAGGCGTCCCTCGTGTCCGGGCACGGCGGCGACCTCCACCGCCATCACATCGCCGCCGAACTCGGTGTACGCCAGCCCCATCGCCACGCCCACCTCGTCTTTCTCCTCTTTCACGCCGAAGCGGTAGCGTGGCTTGCCCAGAAACTCGGACACTTTCTCTGGGGTCACCTGCACATGCACCTGCTCGCCCGCCGCCACCTGCTTGGCGACCTTGCGACAGATGGTGGAGAGTTCACGCTCAAGATTGCGCACGCCCGCCTCGCGCGTGTATTCGCGGATGATTTTAATCAGCGCGTCATCGGTAATCTCCAGATGCTCGCTGGTCAAACCGTGCCGCTCCAGCACGCGCGGAATCAGGTAATCGCGCGCGATGTGCAGCTTCTCATCCTCCGTGTAGCCGGAGAACGAGATAATCTCCATGCGGTCGCGCAGCGGCGCAGGAATGGTCTCCAGCGTGTTCGCCGTCGTGATGAACATCACATCCGACAGGTCGAACGGCACTTCCAGATAGTGGTCGGAGAACTTATCGTTCTGCTCTGGGTCTAACGCTTCCAGCAGGGCGGAAGTGGGGTCGCCGCGGAAGTCGTAGCCCAGTTTGTCGATTTCGTCCAGCATGAACACGGGGTTGCGTGTGCCCGCCTGTCGCAGCCCTTGAATGATGCGCCCAGGCATCGCGCCGATGTAGGTGCGGCGGTGTCCGCGGATTTCAGCCTCGTCGCGCACGCCGCCCAGCGACACACGAATGAACTTACGCCCTAACGCCCGCGCAATCGACCGCCCCAGGGAGGTCTTACCCACGCCTGGCGGCCCCACAAAGCACAAAATGGGGCCCTTCAGCGAGCCAGAGAGTTTGCGCACTGCCAGAAACTCCAGCACGCGCTCTTTGACTTTCTTGAGACCGTAGTGGTCTTCGTCCAGAATCTGCGCCGCCTCGTTGATGTCCACGCGGTCTTCCGTGCGCTCTTTCCACGGCAGCGAGAGCATCACATCGAGATAGGTGCGAATGACCGACGCTTCGGGCGAGCCGAAGGGCATCTTTTCGAGGCGATCGACCTCTTTCAGGGCGCGTTCGGCGATGTCTTCGGGCATGCCCGCTTCGGCGATGCGGTTGCGGTACTCCTCGACTTCCGAGAAGCGGTCGTCGCGCTCGCCCAACTCGCGCTGGATGATTTTGAGCTGCTCGCGCAGGTAGTATTCGCGCTGCGTGTCGCCCAGCTCTTGCTCCACGCGATCCTGAATGCGCTGTTTCAGCTCGGCGATTTCCAGCTCGTGGCGCAGCACATGCACCAGCACCTCCAGCCGCTCCTTGATGGGAATGGTCTCCAGCACCTTCTGCTTATCGGTGAATCGGAGCGGCGCGAAGTGGGCAATCGTGTCCGCCAGTCGCCCCGGCTCTTGCATATAGGAGATGGTGGCGACGACTTCGGGCGGGATACCGCGCTCGTGCGCCGCGATGTCTTCGAACATATCGACGGCGGAGCGCATCAGCGCCTCGATGTCGGTGGTCAGTTTCGCTTCGCGGGTGGGGATGGGTTCTATTTGCGCCAGCAGGTACGGCTCGTCCGCCTGCAAGCCCAGCACGCGGGCGCGTTGCACGCCGCGAAACACGACGCGCATCGTGTTGTCGGGCGCATGAATCGCCTGCAGTATCTCGGCGACGACGCCGACCTCGAACAGGTCTTCCAGACCGGGGTCTTCGATCGTGACATCGCGCTGGGTGACCAGCAGCATCATTTTGCTGGGCGAATCCAGCGCGGCTTCGACCGCGCGCAGCGACTTCTCACGCCCCACCAACACCGGCGCGAGGGTGTTGGGAAAATAGACATTATCACGCACGGGCAAAATCGGCAGGGCGTGAGGAATCTCCACGCGCCGCCTGACCGTGCGCCGTCGCCTGCGCACAGGCGTTTCTGTCGGTTCAGTTGCGGGTATAGTTTTCTTCCTTGGCATAGCGTCTACCTCAATCATATACGCAAAAAACGATATTCGGTTCCTGATTCGAGCCGGGACGCGAAATTCCTGCAAGGGGGAATCGCTGCCGTGCCGTCAGGTACAATTCGCCCACGAGGAGCGAGCAACCATGAGCGTCATCGACTACATCGACATCGTGCGTCGCCAGCGGACGGCGAGCTTGGCGGAAGTTGACCCCGAAATCTACGCGCTGATTCAGAAAGAGACGGCGCGTCAGGAGCAGAATCTGGAGCTGATTGCGTCGGAGAACATCACCAGCCGCGCTGTGCGCGAGGCGGTCGGCTCGGTCATGACCGACAAATACGCGGAAGGTTACCCCGGCAAACGCTACTACGGCGGCTGCGAGTATTACGACGAGGTGGAGAACCTCGCCATCGAGCGGGCGAAGCGATTGTTCGGCGCGGACCACGCGAATGTGCAGCCCCACTCAGGCGCGAACGCAAACATGGCGGTCTACTTCGCCGTGTTGAAACCGGGCGATACGATGATGGCGCTCGACCTCGCGCAAGGGGGACACCTGACGCATGGCAGCCCCGTGAACTTTTCGGGGATGCTTTATAATGTCGTCCACTACGGCGTGCGCCGCGACACGGAACTGATTGACTATGACCAGCTGCGCGAGTTAGCTCGGCAGCATCGCCCGAAGCTGATCGTGGGCGGCGCGACGGTTTACCCCCGCGAGATCGACTGGGTCGCGATGCGTGCGATTGCCGACGAAGTGGGCGCGTACCTGATGGCGGACATCGCCCACTACGCGGGACTGATTGCCGCAGGCGAGTATCCGTCGCCTGTGCCCTACGCCGACTTTGTGACCACCACCACCCATAAGACCCTGCGCGGTCCGCGCGGCGGGCTGATTCTGTGTAAACAGGAATACGCTCAACTGATTGACAAAATCGTGTTTCCCGGGCTGCAGGGCGGTCCGCTGATGCACCAGATTGCGGGCAAGGCGGTCTGCTTCCACGAAGCGTTGCAGCCAGAGTTCAAGATTTATCAGCGTCAGGTGAAGGCGAACGCCCGCGCACTGGCACACGCTTTGCAGGAGGAAGGCTTCCGACTTGTAGCGGGCGGTACGGACAGCCACAAGATACTGATCGACCTCACGCCGCTGGGCGTGACGGGCAAACTCGCGCAGCAGGTGCTGGACAGCGTCTACATCACCACGAATAAAAATATGATTCCCTACGACACGCAGAAGCCGTTCGTGACCAGCGGGCTGCGCGTGGGCACGCCCGCCGTGACGACTCGCGGCATGCGCGAAGCGGAGATGCCCGTGATTGCGCGGCTCATCGGCGACGCGCTGCGCAACTATCAGGACGAAGACGCGCTGAATCGCGTGCGCCAGCAGGTTCGGGAGCTGACCGCGCGATTCCCCGTGCATACGCTTTAGCCCATGCGGATGTCCCAGTTGTAAGGGATTTCGGGCGTATCGTAGGGCAGGCGCAGCTCGTCGGGGTTCTGGCGGTTGTACGGCTCGGTGGGGAAGTTAATCAGCAGCGACGGCTCCACGCCGATGGTTTTGTAGCCGTGCGCCACCAGCGGCGGGATGACCAGCAGCACGCGATGGTGTTCGCCCAGGAAGAACTCATTAATCATCCCGTGTGTGGGCGAGTCGGGGCGGCGGTCGTACAGCACGGCTTTCACCATGCCTTTCACCACCACCCAGTAGTCGGTCTGCTTCTCGTGCCAGTGCCACGCGCGAATGACGCCGGGATAGTTCAGCGACACATACGCCTGCCCGAATTTTTGGAAAATGGGGTCGTCGCAGCGGAGCATCTCCATCAGGTAGCCCCGTTCGTCAGCGTGCGCGACCAGCGGCTTGAGCAGAACCCCTTCGATAAGTCGTTTCTCCATCGGCGGGGGTATTGTACCAGATAGGCGCGTGCTTCTGGTACGACGGCGTCCCCGCCGTCGCCTTATCGAGCATGCCTCCTGACGGCGATGGCGAGGACGCCATCGTACCGAAAGGGGGCGTTTTCACTTTTGGGAAAAACTTATATCCCTCAAATGTAAAAACGCCCCTCAACGACAGTGTAGGATTAATCGAACCCCCTCCTTGAGGTTCCC
>CAYYCA010000194.1:0-4737 GCA_964470265.1 uncultured Fimbriimonadales bacterium
TTGTCGGCATCCCCGCCGACGATTCACAACGGCGGAGGTATAAGACAGGAATATCTACCGCTTTCATCGAATTTTTGTGTTGTGGTCAACGACCTGAGCGAGCGGATAGAACGCGCCTGGGCGTCAGGCGAAGCAAGCGAGGCGCTGATTCTGGAACTTATCGACGCGCTGGAGCGGGGCGAGGCGCGCGCGGCGGAGCCAGACCCCGACAGTCCCACAGGCTGGCGCGTGAATGCGTGGGTGAAAGCGGGCATCCTGCTCGGCTTTCGGCTGGGCAGGCTGGTCTCGATGCCATGGGGCGGCGTGGAGTTTTTGGATCGCCATCTCTATCCCCCGCGCGTGTTTGCATTCAGCGACGGGGTGCGGATAGTGCCCGGCGGCACGAGCATCCGGCGCGGCGCGTGCCTTCGTCAGGGCGTGGTCGTTATGCCGCCGACCTATGTGAATGTCGGTGCGTATGTCGGCGAGAACACGATGCTGGATTCCCATGTGCTGGTCGGCTCCTGTGCGCAGATAGGAGCGCGCGTGCATCTGAGCGCGGGTTGTCAGATTGGGGGCGTGCTGGAGCCAGTGGGCGCGCTGCCCGTGATTATCGAAGACGACGCCTTGATTGGGGGTTGCTCCGGGATTTTCGAAGGCACTATCGTCAAACGGCGCGCTGTGATTGGCGCGGGCGTCATCCTCACGCGCTCCACGCCCCTCTATGACCTTGTGAACGAGCGCGTCATCCGCGCGGAGGGCGACCTGCCGCTGATTGTGCCCGAAAACGCCGTCGTCGTGGCGGGCAGCCGACCCGCGTCGGGCGAGTTCGCACGGCGGCACAACCTGCAGCTCTATGCGCCCGTGATTGTCAAATATCGCGACGAGCGCACCGACGCCGCAACCGCACTGGAGGAAGCCCTCCGATAAACCGAAAAATCAGGTATACTTAGCCACTCTTCACAGGAGGTTATGCTTATGGCGAAGGCTATTACTCAGAGCGAATGGCAGACGGAGGTTCTCCAGTCGCCCGTGCCCGTGCTTGTGGACTTCTGGGCGGTCTGGTGCGGTCCCTGCCGCCTTATCGCGCCGATTGTTGAAGAATTGAGCCGTCAGTATGAAGGCAAACTGAAGGTATTCAAGGTGGATGTCGATCAGGAACAGCACCTGGCGATGCAGTACGGGATTATGAGCATCCCGACGCTGTTGCTGTTCAAGAACGGGCAGGTAGTCGAGCAGATTGTGGGCGCGCTGCCGAAGGGCGCAATCGAACAGCGGATTGCCCGACACTTGTAAGTCTTTTGCACTCCTACCCATTTATCGCCTGTAATAGCTGCCCTGCGCCGAACCGAACTGGGTCGGTGCAGGGCAATTTTGTTTCGGCTTCCACCTGCGCGATAGCCGCCCGCGCTTCCGACTCGCTCAGGTGCGCCGTGTTGAGCGCGACGGCGACCACTTTCGAGGGATAGAACGCCCCGCCCATCGAGGCGACTTCCTCGTAGATTCGAATCACTTCGGGCAGCGGCGGGATAGGCACATCGGGGAAGGTGCGGATATGCGTCTGCCCTGCGCGATGCACCAGTATCAGGTGGGTGGGCTGCCCGCCGCGCAGCAGGGGCAGCGTGGCGGTGGACGCGGGGTTCGTGAGCGCGCCCTGCCCCTCGATGTGAATGATGTCGGCGTCGTCCGCCAGTTCACACACGAACTTTTCTACGGCTCCAGAGGCGAAGTCGACGCGCACGGCGTCTAAGGCAACGCCGCTGCCCTCGATCATAATTCCCGTTTGTCCCGTTGCCAGAAAGCGGGAGCGAATCCCCTGCTGCAGGCAGGCGCGGTGCATTTCGAGGCTCACGGTCATCTTGCCGACCGCCATATCGGTTCCGACGGTCAGCACACGCTTGCAGCTTAGATGGCGCGCCTTGCCCGAACCGACGCCCAGCCCGGGCGGCTCCTTGCGCACATCCCAGATCCACTGGCAGCTGTGCAGGAACGGCTCCAAGTCGGGGTGTTTGGCTAAGGGCGCGTGCATCCCGTTCACGAGGTTCAGCCCTGCCAGCACTGCCGTGCGCACCTCACGCCACATGTCGGGGGGCAGCGCGCCCCCTGACGGCGCGATTCCTATCACCAGCGTATCGGGGCGATACGCCATCGCCTCCTGCACCGACGCCACGATGGGCACATCGCGCGGGATGCCCGTGAGCGCCTGCAGGGATTGTCCCGCGCACTCGCGGTCAATCACGGCTACGATGGGGTTCGAACTATAACGCAGCAAGCCCAGCCCCGTCTTGCCAAACTTGCCGCGGATCCCCTCGTGCATCAGAATCGCGAGCCGATTTTCAGGTTTGAGCATGGTCGGGAGGGGATTATACCTTTGCATGCGACGGCATTCCTGCCGTCGCAAGGAAACGGGCAACTGCTTTGTGAACCAGTTTTTGTTCTCCGCCCCGCGCCTGCCGTCCGGCAGCGTCAAAAACAGCGGCTTCGGGCGCGAAGTGGGGCTGTTCGGGATTCGGGAGTTTGTAAACCCTCGGTGTATGTGAGTTGTGGAAAGCACTGGGGTTGAAACAACTCCGCCACACCTGGCAGGAACCCCAAAAGGTATCTTGAATCTTTCTATTGGCGAGACCATGCTTCGGGGATTAGTGTGTGCTTTTGCCGTGCTGCTGACGCTGAGTGTGTGCCTCGCTCAGCCTCTATCGCTGGAAAACGAGACGCTGCTGCAACGACGCATCACTGTTTGGCTCAAGATGGAGCCGATGCGCGACGCTCTGCGCCAAATCAGCAGGCAGACGGGCATCTCGCTGCGCTGTATCGACGCGATTGCTGAAGAGAAGGTGGCGATTTTTGTGGAAGACCGCCCTGCGCACGAGATTCTCACTCAGCTGGCGAAACTGTTCCGCTACGAGTGGCGCAAACACGAGGGCGGCGGCTATATCCTATATGTGCCCGACGAGACGCGCCTGCAGGAAGAGAAAATTGCAAACGCCATCCGCGAGGCGCGGCGACAAGCCCTGCGCGACCTCGTGCAAGCCGCGCGGGAAATCCGAAAACTCAGTTTCGAGCAACGTGCGGAAGAACGCCGCAAACTGTACGAGAGCCGTTCTGAACTGTCAACGCCTCAACACGAGGCGCGACGCACTGCATTGATTGGAATGACCCCTTACAAACCCTATCAACGTTCGCCCGAAGGCGAGTGGGTCGAGATGGAGGAGTATGGATTCTCTCCGGAGTACGCCGTTTATCAGTGTCTGGTAGCGCTGCCTGACCGCGCCGTCGAAGCGTTGTTGGACGGACAGACTATAGGCTTCAGCACCAAGCCTGCGGCGGGCATATTGGCGTTGAGCGACGATGCGCTTTTACCGAACTGGATGCGCTATCGGCGATGGACACGCACTGTTGCCAGCGACGGGCAAGAGTTTTTTCAGGAGCGCACCGCGCCCAACAATCCTGAGTTCGCAGGCGTGTGGCTACGGATGAGTTCTCGCGTGAGCGCGATTGAGTATCAGCTGGTCAGCGTCGCGCGTAGTGACACAGAGGGCGTCAGTGAATCAGAGACCGCCTCGCCGCGCTTACCGTACCTCCACCGATACGAAAGCGGTATTCCGTTGTCGGTCGCCCCTTACCTGAAGAATAGTGCCCTGTGGCAATTTTGGGAAGCGTGGGCGACGCCCGAAAAGCCACTGCGTGAGGCTTTTCCAGAACGCTTCACGCCACGCACAGACCGTCCAAAGCCCGAATTGCCGCGCTATCACACGGAGGATATCTTCTCGAACCGATCGATTACTGCCGCCGACGCACTGGAGCAGGTAGCGTGGGCAACGCGCCGCCCTGTTATCAGCGATGCGTTTCGAGGCGTGTCGGTATTTCTTTGGTCGGCGCGGCTCGACTCGCCCCAGAGCGTGGTGCTGGCGCTACGCGAGTATTGCTGGCTCCGCGCCGACGAATCGGGCTACTTGCTGGCGCGTCATAAGCACTACTGGTTCTATCGCCGCTACGAGCTGCCGGAAGCGTGGCTGCGCCCGCTGGAGCAAAAATACGAGCAGCAGGGCTGGCTCACATTAGAGGACTACATCGCCCTTGCAGGCAAACTCACCGACGCGCAGGTGGAATACCTGACTCAGACCCGCCACTACAGCTACCAGACCTTTCCGCTCACACGCTTCGAGTTCGACATGTTGGTCGCCTGTTTGCCTGCGCTGCGGTTTCTGGCGTCGCTGAACGCGGCGCAGCGTCAGCAACTGACAGCAGGGCAGTGGCTGCCCGTAGGTCGGCTCAACTCCACGCAGCAACGCCGCTTCCTGCAAGCCGTCGGCGACCGCTACCCGCCCGCACAGCACCTGTTCCGTGAGCCGCTGCCTGAACATCAACTTCCTGACAGTGAAAAGAGCCAAAACCTGCTGACCACACGCTGGATGGGTTGGCTTGACGGTCTTGATAATGACAAATCAATCATCTCGCCTGACGAAACGCCGCAGGCGCCAGCCGTGCGCCTACGCCCCGAACCAGAGCAGCTGTACCCTTTTATATTGCATTCTCAAGAATACATCGGCGCTATTATAAGCGGGGAGGCGGCGTCTCGCTACATCCAGGACTACCTGAAGCAGGAATTAGAGAAAGACCCCGGTTCTCGGCTGATGGCGGCGCGAGTTCGGCGCGTGCATATCGAGTTCATCGATGCGCAGGGCGAACGGCGCAAGTATGAGTTCGTTTTAACACGCTACGAGCCGTACACCCTGCCGCCGCCGAAAGAGACCAACA
>CAYYCA010000195.1:0-4728 GCA_964470265.1 uncultured Fimbriimonadales bacterium
ACCCTAAGGAGGGGGTTCAATCCTATTCCACCCCGCTTCGCCCCTCTCCGTAGTGAGGTTTCATATCAAACCAGCACCTCATGCTGTCCTGCGCCGTACTCGTTGCCCTGAATGACCGCCGTGTAGCCGTCAGGGATGGTCAGCAGGCAGCGCACGCCACCCTCTGTCTGTTCGAGCGCGAAGGCGAGCGCGCCGTTGGGCAGCGGCAGCCGTCCATACGCCCACGCAAGGTCGCCCAGAAACGGACTGAGTTCGAACCGCTTCCAACCCACCTCCAGCGGCTTCGCGCCCAGCACGGTAATCGGCAGGAAGTAGGCGGGCGCGGCGCTCCACGCATGGCAGTGGCTGCGCGTGAAAAACTCCGTGCGGTGCGCCTGCAGGGGGGTCGGCACGCGCTCGCCCTTGAACTGCTCCCAGCAGGTCACGGCGCCCATCGCCAGCATGAAGCCCCAGTCGTCGCGAATGCGCTCCAGAATCGCCTGACGACGGTTCAAGTTGTACAGCGTCTCCAGCAGGAAGGCGGTCATAAACGGGCTGCCAATGCGCACAAAGCCTTCGGGCGGGCTGGCAAGATAGCCCTCCAGAACCGCGCGGCGTTCAGGCGTGGGCACATCGCACAGCAACGCGACCACCTGCGTCTGAATACTGAACACCTCGCTTTGCGAGCCGTCGCGCTTGAGGCAGTCGGTATAGGCGCGTTTTGGCTCGTTCCAGAGGTGTTTATTAATCGCCGCGCGCAGGTCGATTGCCCACTGTCGCCAGGTTTGCGCCAGCGTCGTCTCGCCGAGCGCGTCGGCAAGCTTCGCCGTGTCGTCCCACACGCGCACGAGCCACATGTTCTGATGGCTCACCACGCCCTCGCCGGGGGTGTCCATCGGCGCCCAGTCGAGCATGTTCCACGCGCTGATTTCGAGCAAGCCGTCCGAGTTCAGATACCGTTCGTGCAGAGTCTGGTTCTGCTGCGCGATGTAAGGGAACACCTCGCGCACGAACTCGGCGTCGCCCGTGAATAGGTAATGCTCGTAGCAGGCGATTGCCCACAGCAGCGACCACGCCGTGAGGATGTTCTGCCACGCGCTGGGAACCTGACTCTCCACGAGGGGCGACTGTTTAAGCGATTCGCCCGCCAGAATCAGGCATCGCCGCGCGAGCGCGTAGTCGCCGAAGCCCGTATAGGCGAACAACGCCTCGTTGCGCGAGTCGCCCACCCAGAAGGTCTGCTCGTAAGTGGGGCAGTCGATGAAGGTGTCCTCACTGCACAGGCGCACGGTTTCGCGCGACATCTCGTAAATCTGGTTCAGCAAGGGGTCGGAGCAGACGAACGCGCCGCGATTCTCATAGGGGTACACGCTGTGCAGGCAGGCGACGCGGCGCAGGCGCACTGGCTCCGTCGCGCCGTCGGGGAAGCGAACGGTGAGCGTGGCGTACCGAAACCCGCGCTTCACGACGCTGAAAAATCGCTGCCAGCCTCGCCGCGTGATGTATCGGAAAGTGTTGTTCAGCCCCCATGTCCACTGCACGCGGTCGGGATAGATGGGGTCGACATATTCGAAACCGTTGAAATCGATAACCACGCCGGGCGGCGCTTCGAGTTCCAGCTCCACATAGCCGAACACCTCGCGCTGCCAGTCGAAGCGCAGCTCCACATCGCCCGTCTGCGCGGGGTAGATAGTGGTGTAGTCGTCGATGGCGTTGATGGAAGCGTAGGTGTGTTCGACGCGCGGCGTTTCGCCCGTCGGTCGGGCGTGGTGATTGGTCAGCGCGAAGATGGGCGCGCGGGCGGTGTGCATCGGGTCGAAGCTCTGCGCTTTGGGATGGCGGCGGATTTCCTGCACCGTGCGGGCGTTGCGCGCCTGCAGGTAGCCCTCCGGCTCGCCGTCGAAGGGTCCCAGCACGACCCATGGGTAGTCAGCGCGCTCCATCAGCGGATTGAGCAGGCGCGCGGGCGCGCCCTCGTCCGCCTCAATCACGATGTAGCGATACCAGTCGTGGTACCAGCGCGAAACATCGAGGGTGAGCAGGTTGGAGCCAGCCTGCAGATGCAGCGTGTGCATGCCCTGCTCTTTCGGCGCGAGTTCACCGTTCAGGCGTACATCCTCGTCGCGCAGCCCGTGATGCACATCGCCGATGCGCAGGGTGCAGGGCGCGTCGGCGCGAATCTCGGCGGCGACCACGCCCGAAAGCGTGCGCGGGTTCGCGCTCAAATCGTCGGGCGCAAGATAGGGCTTCAGGTCGAACGCCCACGCCCCCCACGGCGGCTTGACCACGCGGGCGCGTTCCAGCACTCTGGGCTGCAGCGGCGTCAGGGTCAGGAACGGGATGGGGCGCGGCAGCAGTTCGCCCCACGGCTCGCAGCCTGCCTCGCCGATTTCGACCGCCTCGTTCCATTCGTAGTCGTCGTAGCGAGGCAGCGTCCAGTCGCCCATCGCGCGACGCGCGTCGTAAAGCTCGTCGAAGCCGAGTTGACACGACATCCGCGCCGTCGCCCGCTCGAACGCAGGATGGGGCACATTCAGCCAGCTCGCGTCGGAGGCGGCGACGATTTTGCCGTCGCACTCCACCTGCGCAATCAGCCCGCCGCGCCCCCGCCCGCGCACATAGTCGTTCTGAAAAGTGCCGATGCCTAAATGATGCACCAGCACGGCAATCGCGTTCAGCCCCTCATGCGCGTATTGAGTCACATCGTGCAAGTCGTAGTGCCAGCGTCCGTAGAAGCTGCGAATGGGACCGTGCCCGATGAGTTGCCCGTTGAACCAGAGGGTGTAGCGGGTGTCCGCACTGAGGGCGACGGTGACTTTGCTGAAGCCGCGGCTGAGTTGAAACTCTTTGCGCACGCACCAGTAGAAGTTGCGCGGGGCAGGTTCGCCCGGCGACCAGATCCAACGCGCTCGCCAGTTCATAGTTAGAAAGTTCGCGTGCGGAGCGGAGATTCCTGCCCTGCAAGACGGAATGGCGCCGAGCGAGTAGCGGCAACAGTTCGCAGTCGGTATAATTCCCCACGATGAAGCCTTCGGAGTGGCTCGCGATTCGCGTGGTTGCGCCGCCGCCTGCATGGGACGCCGTCGCCGCCGTGCTAATCGACTCAGGCTGCGCAGGTGTGGAGCTGCGCGACCAGCCCTATAGCGTGGTTGCCTATCTTCCCCAATCGGAACAGGAGCGCATTCCGACCATCCAAGCGCAGCTGCAGCGGCTCCCTGAATACGACCTACCCCCTGTCCACAAGTTCGAAGTGCAACCCGTGAATGAGCAGAACTGGCACACGGCGTGGCGTCGCTATTTCCGCAGCCGTCGGTTCGGGCAGCGGATCCGTGTGCAGCCCAGCTGGAGTCGTTATCGCCCCGCCCCTGATGAGATTCTGATTCAGCTCGATCCCGGGCTGGCGTTCGGCACAGGGGGGCATGCCACCACCGCGCTGTGTCTGGAACTGCTGGAGAAGTATCTGCAGCCGGGGATGCGCGTCGCGGATGTGGGGACAGGCACGGGGATCTTGGCGATTGCGGCGGCGAAGCTTGGCGCACGCGAGGTCGTCGCCGTCGACAATGACGAACTCGCCGTCAAGATTGCGCGGGGCAACATCGAGCGCAACGGCGTCGCAGAGCGCGTGCGGGCGCAGGTTGGCGACGGCTTCCACGCACTGGAGGGAACTTTTGATCTAATTGTGTGCAACATCATCAGCGAGTTTCTGATTGCGAGCGCGCCGCAGGTTCCCCCGTTGCTGAATTCGGGAGGCGTCTATCTCATTTCGGGAACCAGCGGGCGCAACTGGCGCAGGGGCGTGCGCCGAGCGATTGAATCCGCGGGCTTGACTTTGGAGGAGGTGCGCAAACGCCGTACATGGGTCGCCGCCGCGTTTCGCAAGTTGTGACTCCGCGCGCTCTGCCGCGCTTTTTCGTATCGCCTGCAGTGATTGAGGCGCGCCTCCTGCCCGACGATGTGGCGCATCAGGTTCGGCATGTGCTGCGCTTGAAAGCGGGCGACTGGATTTGCCTGCTGAACGGCGTCGGAGGCGTTTATCGGGCGCAGCTTGGCGAAGGCGCACAGATTACCAGCCTGCAGCCCGCCGCGCTGGAGACCGAACTTCCCGTCGCAGTCGCCGTGTTGCAGTCGCTTGTTCGCCCTGAGAAAGCGGAGACGGTTATCCGCCTCTGCGTGCAGGGCGGAGCGCAGGCAATTCACTTCGCCCGTAGCGAACGCTCGCTCGTCAAGTGGGAGCCGAGCAAGCAACGACGCTACGCCGAACGCTGGCAGAAAATCGCGCGGGAGGAGGCAGAGCTTGCCTGTCGCGCCCGGTTGCCTGAGGTGCGCCTTGCGGACGACTGGGGCGCGGCGTTCCAGAGCCTGCCGCGCCCCGTGTTTGTGCTGGATGAGTGGGAAGGCGCGATGCCTCTCAAACAACGCTGCCGCCGCATGCCGATGCCCGACGCGCTGAGCCTTGTGGTCGGTCCCGAAGGCGGTTTCAGCCCCGCTGAGCGCGAGTGGATGGCAAGTCAACCCGAAACTTATGCCGTGTCGCTCGGCGCGCGCGTCCTGCGCACGGAAACGGCGGCGTTTTACGCGCTTGCCCAGATTGCGGCGTTGTGGGAGTAATTCAACTTTTATACCGATTGGTTGCAAGCGAGACAAAACCTTCGTAGGTAGCGCGTCGGCGGTTTTCGCCCTCACCCCCAGCCCCTCTCCCGCGCCGGGGGAGAGGGGAGTTGCGCGCGTGCGCTGCGACGGGCGTTCCCC
>CAYYCA010000196.1:0-4691 GCA_964470265.1 uncultured Fimbriimonadales bacterium
CGTAGCGTCGGCGTCCCGCCGACGATTTGTACTGCTTAAACTCTCGATCGGTATTATTATGATCCGCTCTCAGCGTCCTCCGCGAACGGATAGGTCGGCAGGCTCACGCGGAGGGGCTTGTCCACGCGATAGCCCAGCGCGTAGTCCGCCTGCAGTAGGGTGTGGATCTCCGAAGTGCCCTCGTAGATGGTCGCGCCCTTGCTGTTGCGATAGAACCGCTCCACTGGGTACTCGTCGGAGAAGCCGTAGGAGCCGAACACTTGTACGGCGGCGTTGGCGGCGCGCTGCGCCGCTTCCGTGCTGTACCACTTCGCCAGCGAGGTCTCCCGCGTGTTGCGCAAGCCGACATTTTTCATCCAGCCCACTTTTTGGTAGAGCAACACGCTAATCTGATAGTCCGCTTCCATCTGCGCGATTTTCTGTTTGATGAGCTGATGCTCCGCCAAGGGCTTGCCGAAGGTCTTGCGCTCTTTGGCGTAGCGCACGGATTCTTCCAAGCAGGCGCGGATTAGCCCCGCTGCGCCCGCCGCGACGGTGTAGCGTCCCTGATCGAGCGCGAACATAGCGATTTTGAAGCCCTCGCCCTCTTCGCCGATGCGGTTCTCGGCGGGAATCTCCACATTTTCAAACACCACGCCGCCCGTGTTGCCCGCACGCACGCCGAGTTTGCCCTTCAGCGTATAGGGCTTCACGCCGGGGCGCTCTCGCTCCACGAAAAACGCGCTCATGCCCGAATGGTCGCGCCGCGCCTTCTTGTCTAAATCCGTCCACGCCACCACGAGATACTGGTCGGCGACCTCCGCGAGCGAGATCCAGATTTTCTCGCCGTTCAGAATATATCGATCGCCCTCGCGTCGCGCGACGGACTGCATGCCGACCACATCGCTGCCTGCGTTTGGCTCCGTGAGGCAGAACGCGCCGAGCCGTTCGCCGCGCGCCTGCGGGATTAGGAACCGTCGCTTCTGCTCCTCGTTGCCCCAGCTCATCAGCGTCATCGCGGTCAAGCCGACATGCACCGACATCACGACGCGCAGGAAGGTATCGCCGTATTCCAGCTCCTCGCAGGCGATGCCGAGCGCGATATAGTCTAAGCCAGAGCCGCCCCACTTGCGCGGGATGCAGATTCCCAGCAAGCCGAGTTCCGCCATGCGCTGGAACACTTTGGGATCCGCCCCATGCCGATCCCATTCGCGGATATGGGGCTTTATTTCGTTCTCTACAAAGCGGCGCACCGTATCACGCACCATCAGATGCTCTTCCGAAAGCGTGAAATCCATAAAGATAGCCTCCTTACGGGTAGATTGTACCTGAAGGGGGCAGTTCGTGCGGTATAATCCTCCTGCGGAGGCGCAGCTATGACCTTTAAGGTAGTTCTGGAGCCGAGCGAGGAGGGGGGCTATACAGTCTATGTGCCTGCTCTTCCTGGGTGCGTTAGCGAGGGCGATACGATAGAGGAAGCCCTACAAAACATTCGGGAAGCGATTGAACTCTACCTTGAGCCTGTGTCCGAACCCCAGCCTGGGGATGGGCGGCTGGTGCTGGAAGTCGCCGTATGAGCAAGGTTCCCAGTCTACCGTATACAGAGATTGTGCGCGCCTTGGAACGCGCGGGTTGGCGTGTCGTGAGGCAAAAGGGCAGTCATATACGACTGGAAAAGTAGCTAAATGACGAAAGTATGCGCCTAACAGTGCCTGCGCATCGCCCTGTGAAGCGTTCTACCTTATCCCATATTCTGAAGCAAGCGGGTCTGGAAGTGGAAGAGTTTCTCGAGCTGCTTTAGGTCTTTTTAGGTAAAATTCCCTCGCTATGCCGACCGCCGCTTTTACGACGCTGGGGTGCAAGGTCAACCAGTACGAGACGCAGAAGATTCTGGAGAGTTTCGAGGCGCAGGGCTTCGAAATCGCGCCGTTTGATGCGCCCGCCGATGTGTATGTCATCAATACCTGCTCGGTGACGCAGTCGGCGGAGGCGAAATCGCGCCAGACGATTCGCCGCGCCGCGCGCCAGAACCCGAACGCGATTATTGTCATGACAGGCTGCTATGCGCAGTTCACGATTCGGCGCGGGGAAAAGCTGGAAGAGGCGCACCTCGTTGTACCGAACCCCGATAAACTCCGCACGGTGGAGTACCTACTGGAGCATTTTCCCCACCTCAAGGTTGCGCTGGAACAGGCGCGTCGGCAGGGCGAGGTTCCCCTGCGCCGTCGCAGCCGCGCGGTGTTGAAGATTCAGGACGGCTGTAATGTCTACTGCAGTTTCTGCTCCATCCCCTACACGCGCCCTGTGATGCGCAGCATCCCGTATCAGGAGGTGCTGGACGAGGCGCGGGCGATGGTGGAGGACGGCTACCGTGAAATCGTGCTGACGGGCGTGCTGATTGGCGACTACGGACCCGAAACGGGCAGCGGCGGACCCGACCTTGCTGACCTGTGCGCCATGCTGAGCGAGATTGAGGGGCTGGAGCGTATCCGCATCAGCTCCATCGAGCCAACGCTGATTAGCGACCGCCTAATCGAGCTGATTGCCGCGAACCCGAAGATGTGCCCGCAGCTGCATATCCCCCTGCAGAGCGGCGACACGCGCATTCTCAGAGCGATGAACCGCCCCTATGACCAGGCGTTTTATCTGGATTTGATTCGCCGCCTGCGCGAACGCATCCCCGACTTCGGCGTCAGCACAGATATTATGGTGGGCTTCCCCGGCGAAGACGCGCAAGCGTTTCGGAATACCTGCTTCGTGGTGGAGCAGGTGGAGTTCTGCCGAGCGCATTTGTTTCGCTACTCGCCGCGTCCGGGCACGCCCGCCGAAGCGATGCATGACCAAGTACCCGATTCGGTGAAGTCGGAGCGGATTCAGCAGTTGCAGCAGGTGTGCAAGGCGGCGGCGCGTCGCTACGCCGCCCGTTTTCTCGGCAGGGTAGAGCGCGTGCTGGTGGAGAGCCGCTCGAAGCTTTCGGGCTTGATGACGGGCACAAGCGACCACTACCTGCAGGTCGAGTTCGCCGCCTCGCCCAGCCTCGCAGGGCAGCTTGTGAAGGTACGCATTACTGACCTTACTGCGGACGGCGTCGTGGGGGAGCTGGTAAGTAGCTAATATAAGGCTCTTGCCAGATTTATTCCCTCTCAGTATCACAGCAACAATTCGCCTCTCACTCTCGCCCTCACTTGACAAATGCCTATGAAAATAGGTATATTTATAGACGCTATGGAGGTATTCACTATGGCAGATCGACGCAGTGCCTATATCGAGGGTATCCTTAAGGCGTTTAAGGCAGGTGAGATTGACATGGCAGAAGCAATTAAGGCAATACGGAAGCGCAAGCCGAATCAGGCGAAGCTCGATGGAGCGCAGGAGTTTGCGAAGCTGATTATGGACGGCAAAATCGAGGAGGCGTTTGCGAAGTATCGCTTCGGTCTCAAGAATGTCCGTCAGCGACGGCGCAGCTCCAACAACGGCAAGTCCGCCTGAGCAGCGGCTTGAAACCCCTCCTTCGGGAGGGGTTTTTGCATTTTCGGGTATCTTTTAGCCATGCATCGATTCGCGTTCGTCATCCATCCTGTGGATGTAAAGCGGGACGCCGCGCGCAAGTACCCCATCGCGAAGTACCTGCCTGAACGATGGGTGGAGCAGTTGCTGCTGCGCAAGGAGCCGATGGTTGTGTCGCAGATTACGGGGATTCGGTCTCTCACAGGCGCGACGACGGAGGGGTGGTTCATCGGCTGTCCGCTCTCGCCGCGCATGATGTTGAGCCTGCCGCTCGATTTCGTGTATCAGAAAATCATCCGTTGCGGGCAGATTGCTCAGGAGCTGGGCGCGGAGCTAATCGGGCTGGGCGCGTTTACCTCCGTTGTCGGCGACGGGGGCGTGACAATTGCGAAGAATCTGGACATCGCCGTGACGACGGGCAACAGCTACACGGTCGCCACTGCGATTGAGGCGGCGGTGCTTGGGGCAGGGAAGATGGGCGTGGACATCGCGGACGCGACGGTCGCCGTTGTCGGGGCGACTGGCTCCATCGGGCGCACCTGCGCCGAGGCGCTCGCGCCCCAGGCGAAAACGATGCTCTTGCTCGGACGCGACGAGTCGCGCTTGACGCCCATCGCGGAGCAGCTGCGCCCGATTGCGCGAGGGTCAGTGCGCGTCTCGACCGACCTCGCGCGCGACCTGCCCAGCGCCGATGTGATTATCACAGTCACCAGCGCGGTGGACGCCGTGATTTACCCCAAAGACCTCAAGTCAGGCGCAGTGGTGGTCGATGTGGCGCGCCCGCGCGATGTGTCGGTGCGGGTGGCGCGCGAACGCGACGATGTGCTGGTGATCGAAGGGGGGCTGGTGGAGGTTCCAGGGAATGTCGATTTCGGGTTCGACTTCGGTTTCCCGCCGCGCATGGCGTATGCCTGCATGTCGGAGACGATGATGCTCGCGCTGGAGGGGCGCATCGAAAACTTCACGCTGGGCAAGGAAGTGAGCCTCCAGCAGGTGCAGGTTACGCAGGAGCTGGCGCGCAAGCACGGTTTTCGGTTGGCGGGCTTTCGGAGCTTCGAACGCGCCCTGACCGACGCCGAGATCGAGGCGATTCGGGCGCGGGCAAAGCGCGTCGTTGCGGTTTAGTTTTGTCGGAAAGGGTTTCCAGTGGATTGTCGGCGGGGACGCCGACGCTACGAACGCGCTTCGCGTAGCGTCGGCGTCCC
>CAYYCA010000197.1:0-4682 GCA_964470265.1 uncultured Fimbriimonadales bacterium
CTCCCCCACGGCGTGAGAGAGGAGAGATTCGGCTCCCCCTCTCCCACGCCGTGGGAGAGGGGGCTGAGGGGTGAGGGCGTTAGAATCTACCCCCGCCAGGTCTACTTCCAACTTGTTCCCGCTCTGATAAAAGCCTTCCAGTCGCTGGGCGTGCCTGCCGCGCAGGGCGACGCCGCCGCGCCTGACCCACGCAGCCTCGACGACGGCGGCGATTGCTTCGCCACCCCCGCGATTGCCGATATTGTGCATGCTAATACGGGTGTGAAACTGATGGGCTGCGCTTTGCTGGTGCGTGGCGCATGCGTGCTGATGCAGGCGTCCATTCCGCTACGGATGCCCGATGTGCCCGTAGAGCAGCTTTTCGGACATCCCCACCCCGAGCCGCCGCCGCTGGACGCCGACACGCTGGCGCAGGCACTTCACGACGCACTCACTGTCCAAATGCTCGCCCCCCTGCAGGCATCAGGTACATAATATCCCATGCGCTGGACTCCAGAGCAACACGCCGCCATCACGCACGGGGAAGGGCTGTTAGCCGTCGTCGCGGGCGCAGGTTCGGGCAAAACAGGCGTGCTGACCGAACGCTTCGTGCATTTAGTTGCCGAGCGGGGCGTCGATCCCGAACGCATCCTGACGATTACCTTCACGCGCAACGCCGCCGCCGAGATGAAAACGCGCATCATCCGCAAGCTCGAGCAGCGGGGGCTACGCGACGCCCGCTCCCGCGTCGAAAACGCCTACATCCACACCGTCCATGCCCTGTGCCGCCGCCTGCTGCAGGAGAACCCGTTCGAGGCGGGCGTCGACCCCGACCTGAGCGTGCTGCCCAGCCCGGCCGCGCATCACCTCAAGCGCGAGGCGTTCCACCGCGCGCTTGCCACGCTGCTCAAGGAACCCCGCGACTTCGAAACCGACCCACTTATCGACCTCATCGCCGACTATCTGAACTTAGACCACGCTCGCGGCGACCCGCTGGAGTCGCTTTACAAGCTCGTGCAACATGTTGCTGAGACCGTGCGCCATCAGGGGCTAACCGCCGACGACCTGCAACGCTGGCTGGACAACTACCCCGACGCCGAGAGGCTGATGCGGTATTACACAATGCGGGCGGTGAGTGAAATTTTGCGCCCTCACCCCCTGTCCCCCTCTCCCACAGCGTGGGAGAGGGGGAATGCCGTCCAGGAAGCGTCGGGTTCGCCTCTCCCGCATTGTGAGAGCGCGGGGAATGCCGCGCAGGAAAAGCCCGACTCCCCTCTCCCACGCTGTGGGAGAGGGGCAGGGGGTGAGGGCGCCAACCTCCCTGAAATCAGGCTCCTAATCGTCGACCAAAGCCATCCGAACGACAATCCGATGCCTAACATCGGCAACCTTATGCACAGCCTCGGTAGTCGGGAGCCTAATTTTCGCGAACTCAAGCTCCTGCTTGGCAATCGGGAGGTTCCGATGGAAAACCCAGAGCTTCAGAGAGAACTCCAGCGCACGCTGCAGAGCCTGTGGGGCGACCTGAACCCCGAACTGGAGGCGCGCGCCTGTGAGATTAGCCGCGCCCTGCTGACGCTCACCCTCGAATACCTGCACGCCTACGAAGCCCTCAAGCAGCAACGCAGCGCGCTGGACTTCGACGATATGCAAATCTGCGCCCTGCGGATGCTGCGCGACTGCGCCACCGTGCGCAAGCGCTACCAGCGTCAGTTCCTCTATACGCTGGTCGATGAAACGCAGGATATCGACGGGCTGCAGGCGCAGATTATCGATATTCTCTCGGCGGGGGGCAGCCTAATGGTGGTGGGCGACGCGCAGCAGTCCATCTACGGCTTTCGGCACGCCGACCCGCGCGTGTTCGAGGGATGGCAGCAGCGCACCCACCAGACCAACGGACGCCTTGTGCCCCTGCAGGCGAACTTCCGCTCGCACCCCGATATTCTGGCGTTCGTGGAGCGGATGTTCGGGCATTTGTGGGGGGCGCGGTACCTGCGTCTGGAGCCGATGCGCCCGCCTGCGCCCTCGCCCGTCGAGCCGCGTGTGCAGGTCTGGCGACTGCCTCAGCGCAACTCCCAGCAGGAAGCGACGCTGATTGCCACGCAAATCCGCCACTGGGTCGAAAACCAAAGCTTGACCGTGCACGACCCCGACACTGGGGCAGAGCGTCCCGCGCAGTATGGCGACTTCGTCGTGCTGTTCCATCAGTTCACGGCAGTGGCGCAGTTTGAGGCGGCGTTCCGTGAGGCAAGTGTGCCCTACTTTGTGGTCGGAGGTGGACGGGGCTACTGGACGCAGTACGAGGTGCGCGACCTGGTGAACCTGCTGCGCGCCCTCAGCGACGCGGAAGACGACCTTGCGCTGGCGTGCGTGCTGCGCTCCCCCCTGGCAGGGCTTAGCCCCGACGCGCTGATGATTCTCGCCCAACGCGCCGAGCAAACCGAGCTGCCCCTGCGCCTGTGTCTGGACGACGAGACCGACCTCGACCCGTCCGACGCCGAGCGACTGCGAGCGTTTCGCGCGTGGTTCGAGCCGCTGACGGAGTGCGTGGGCGAGTGGACGGTGGGCGCGATTCTGGCGCGCGCGCTGGAAGGCAGCCAGTACGAAGCGAAACTCCTCGCGCAGGGCGAGGCAGGCAGGCAGTCGGTTGCGAATGTACGCAAATTGCTGGCGATGGCGCTGGAGCAGCCTCACACGCGCCCGCGCGACTTCGCGCAGCAACTGGAGCTGACCAGCCGCCTCGAACAGCGCGAGGGCAACGCCCCCACCTACGAGGAGACAGCGAATGTCGTGCGCTTCTACACCGTGCATGGCGCGAAGGGGCTGGAGTTTCCGGTGGTGTTCGTGGCGGATACGGCGTTTCGCCCGCGCCCACGCGACGCGCACCTGGAGGTGGACGCCGAGGCGGGCGTTGTGGCGATGCAAATCCTGCGCCCTGACCACCCTGCGCCCTACAATCCCCTCCCCCTGCGCGTGCTGCAAGAACAGGCGGACAAACGCACGGAGGCGGAAGCGCAACGCACGCTCTATGTCGCGCTCACACGGGCGCGTGATTACCTGATTGTGGTGTTGACCGACGAACCGCGCAATCCGTGGGCGCGGGGCTTACGCGGCGCACTGGCAGAGTACCTGAACCGCAACGCGAGCCAGATACCCTTGCCGAACGGGAGTGTGGCGATGCTGAAACACTTCAGCCTATAATCCCCTCCACCACGCGCCCGAATACATCCGTCAGGCGGAAGTTGCGCCCCTGATACCAGTAGGTCAGGCGCGTGTGGTCGATGCCCATCAGGTGCAGAATCGTGGCGTGCAGGTCATGCACATGCACAGGATTTTCAACGACGGTGTAGCCCAGCTCGTCGGTTGCGCCGTAGACGGTTCCGGGTTTCACGCCGCCGCCTGCCATCCAGATGGTGAACGCGCGGGGGTGGTGGTCGCGTCCAAGATAAGTGGAACCGCCGCGTCCCTCGTTCATCGGCGTGCGTCCGAACTCGCCGCCCCAGATGACCAGCGTGTCGTCCAGCAGCCCGCGTTGCTTGAGGTCAATCACCAGCGCTGCACTCGCCTGATCCACCTCGCGGCAGAGTCGGGGCAGCGCGCTGGAGATGCTGTCGCCTTCGCCCGTGCCGTGATGGTCCCAGCCGCGATGGTAGAGCTGCACAAACCGCACGCCGCGCTCGATGAGCCGTCGCGCCAGCAGGCAGTTGTTGGCGAACGACGGCTTGCCCGGCGTTGTGCCGTAGAGCTGATGGATATACTCTGGCTCCTTACTGATGTCCATCAGTTCGGGCACGCTGGTTTGCATGCGGTAGGCAAGTTCGTAGTTTGCGATGCGCGTTTCGATTTCGGGGTCGCCAATCTGCTCTTGCTTGAGGCGGTTCAGGTCATTTGCGGCTTCAATCACCGCGCGGCGCGCCTCCGGATCGACGCCGTCGGGGTTGGAAAGATACAGCACGGGGTCGCCCTGCTTGCGGAACTCCACACCCTGATACACTGTGGGCAGGAAACCGCTGCTCCAACAGGCGTGCCCGCCGTCGGGACGGTTCGCGCCCGAAATCAGCACCACAAAGCCAGGCAGGTCTTGATTCTCGGTACCCAGCCCGTAGGTGAGCCAGCTGCCCATGCTGGGGCGTCCAGGCAGTTGGTGTCCCGTGTTCATAAAAATCTGCGCAGGCGCGTGATTGAACTGATCGGTCTGCATCGAGCGGATGACGCAGATGTCGTCCACGATTTTGGCAATGTTGGGCAGCAGCTCTGACACCTCAATTCCAGACTGCCCGTGTTTCTGAAACTTGTAGGGCGAGCCGAGCAGAGTGGGCGTGCCCTTGATAAAGGCGAACCGCTCGCCCTTCAGCAGGCTTTCGGGGCAGGGCTGGCCGTTGTATTGCTGGAGCATCGGCTTGGGGTCGAATAAATCGATTTGCGACGGCGCGCCTGCCATAAACAGAAAGATGATTCGCTTCGCGCGGGGCTTGAAATGAGGCGGTTTCGGCGCAAGCGGGTTCGTTCGGCTGGACGCGAACAGATTTTGTTGCATCAGCGCGTTCAGCGCGAGCGCGCCAATCCCGTAGCCGCACACTTTGAAAAAGTAGCGGCGCGTTATCTGCTGCAATTCGTCCTGACTCGGCTGTTTCGGCTTCATCGCACGCCTCCAACGGAATTATAGCTCATTTTTCGGTTTAGCGTCAGGATTTCCTGCACAG
>CAYYCA010000198.1:0-4653 GCA_964470265.1 uncultured Fimbriimonadales bacterium
TTGCGTTGGGGCAGCCCGAAACGCGCGTCTACTCGCTCTTTGCGCCGCCGGGCGAGATGCGCTTCGGCGCAGGCGGATAAAGGGAGAGCGCAGGGTATATTTTCTCTGTCCATGCCTTTTTCACACACCTCGGAGGAACACGCGAAGCGACGGGCGGCAGTCGTGTCGCTGGGCTATAACCTGACGGCGGCGGGGGTGAAGCTGGTCGCCGCGCTGCTGACAGGTTCCGTGAGTCTGCTCTCGGAGGCGTTGCATTCCGCTACGGATGTGGTCGCCTCGTTTTTCGCGTATCTGGGCGTGCGCATCGGCTCGACGCCCCCCGACGAACAGCACCCCTACGGGCACGGCAAGGTGGAAACGCTCGCGGGCTTCGGCGAATCGATCCTGCTGATGCTAATCGTGGGCTACCTGTTCATCGAGGGCGTGCGACGGCTGATTGTGGGCAGCGAGCTGGAGCGACTCGAATGGGGCATGGGCGTGATGGCGCTCTCGACGGTCACGAGCCTCATCGTAGGGCAGTATGTGTGGCGCACAGGCAAGCGCACGCACTCGCTCGCGCTGATGTCCAACGGACAGCACCTGATGATCGACTTCTGGACGAGCCTGGGCTTGCTGATTGCACTGGGGGTGATTTATTTCACGGGCTGGGTGTTTATCGACGCGCTGCTGGCGATGGGGATTGCGCTGTGGCTGTTTCGGGGCGCGTGGCGGCTGGCGACGCGAGCGTTTCACGAGCTGATTGATCACCGCCTGCCCCAAGAGGAACTCGTGCTGATCGACCAGATTCTGCGGGCGGAACCGCACCTGCTTAACTATCACAACCTGCGCACGCGCCGCGCGGGAACGATGCGCTATGTGGATGTGCATATCGTGCTGCCCAACGACTGGAGCCTGCAGCGAGCGCACGATGTCGCCGACGCCTTAGAAAAACAAATCGAGCATGCGCTGCACCCTGCGGAGGTCACCATTCATGTCGACCCCTACGACCCCGAACGCGCCGCGCTGCGAGAGCAGCAGAACCTGTATCGGGGGATTTTGAAGCACTGATACCCCAGGTTGTGCTTCTATTCCAGATTCTTCCTGCGCCACTCTCTGAGCAGTTCGGGCGCGCGGGCGTCCAGAAACACGCTCTCCACGAACAGCGCGTAGAGCTGGTCGTCTTTGAGCTGGGAGACATCCACTCGCGCCGACTCGAGTACCTCCTTGCTCCGCTTGACCATGTAGCTCATCTGTTCTTCTGTAAAATAGGGCTTGAGTTCCGTTGCGACTTCGCTCACCACCTGCGCGCGCAGCTGGCGGCGTTTCTGCGCAGCGTCGCTCTCCAGACGTTTGATGGTCTCCTGAAACTCTTTGGGCAGGCTCTTGCCGCGCGAGGTGTCCTCACGGATTTTCAGGATCTCCTCCTTGCGGTTGCGCAGCTCCTTCGCCTCTTCCTGAATCAGGCGTTCGAGCTGTTTATAGGCGCGCTCGTGGACGGGGATGAGCCGCTCGATCTGGGGCTTGGTGAGGTTGAGCGGTCGGATGTTGTTGAACCATGTGATGTCGCTGAGCGCGAGCAGGAGTTGATCCACTTCCGAAAGGGTGGGCGTGTTCGCCTGCTGGGGAACGCCGAACGCCAGCCCGCACGCAATCACAAAAACCAGCCCGATTCGCCTCATAACGCGATTATACCTGCGAAGGGTGCAATTCCAGCCGGAACCCATGGGGGATTAGCTCCGCCAGCGTGTAGCGTTGCACGATTTCATCGGGCTTGACCACCCACACGGTGCAGGTTTCGGGGTCGGCGGCGAACTCCAGCAGCACCTGTCGGCACGCGCCGCAGGGGGCTCCGCCGTCGGGCGTGCAGACGGCGACGGCGACAATTCGGGGCGCGCCCGCCAGAACCGCGTTGAACGCGGCGACGCGCTCGGCGCAGACGCTCAAGCCGTAGCTCGCGTTCTCCACATTACATCCTGCGAAGACGCGCCCGTCGTCGGTGCGCACCGCCGCGCCCACGGCGTAGCCCGAATAGGGCGCGTAGGCGTGCAGGCGGGCGGCGCGCGCCGCCTGGATGAGCGCCTGATCCTCTTTACTCATCTTCGCCTGCCCCCTCTGCTGCCAGTTCCTCCTCGAACAGTTCCTCCATCTCGTGGGGGTCTTCGTCCATCGCCGCGCTCATCTCGCGCATGAAGCGGCGCATCGTTTGCGGGTCGTCAGGGTCGCCCGCGAACTCCAGGCTGTCGGCGAGGTCGTCGAGCATCTGGTCTTCCGTGCGCAGGCGCGCCACGCGCGAGACGAGCCGTTTCGACTCCACCGCGCCGCAGACAGGGCAGGTCTGGGGATTGTCGCGCTCGGCAATCCCCAACAGCTTCGTGAATCGTTTCCGACACTTCAGGCAACGGTACTCGTAGACAGGCATCTTAGCCCATCACCTTCTGTAGCGTCTCCTTCAGCACGCTCGCCGACTTTTGCAGGGCGTCGCGCTCCTCGTCCGAGACGCCGATTTCGATCACCGCTTCCACGCCGTTGCGCCCGACGCGCGTGGGGAGCGAGAAGCACACATCGCTAATGCCCAGCGCGCCAGTCTGCAATGTGGATACGGGCAGAATCTGCCGTTTATCCAGCGCAATCGCGTTCACGACCTGCGTGATGGACACGCCGACGGCGTAGCCCGCGCCGCCCTTGAGCCGAATCGCCTCCGCGCCTGAGTTCCGCGTGCGCTCGAACACAGCGTCCATCGCCTCTTTGCTGTAGCCCGGGTAGTCGCGAAGGGGCACGCCCGCAATCGTGGCGCAGCTCCAGATGGGAACCATCGAGTCGCCATGTTCGCCGAGGATTAGCGCGTCCACATCGGTCGCCGCCACGCCGAAATGCTCTGCCAGGAACGAACGGAACCGACAGGTGTCCAGCACCGTGCCCAGCCCGATCACGCGCTCGGCGGGCAGCCCCGACTCGTTCACCGCCAGATAGGTCAGGATATCCACAGGGTTGGACACCACGAGGATAATCGCATCGTCCGTCAGTGGCACGCCCTTGAGGTTGTTCAGGATCTCGCGGAACAGCCCGACATTGCGGTTAATCAGCTCCAGTCGGCTCTCGTCGGGGCGTCGACGCAAGCCGGCAGTGATGATGACGAGGTTCGCGCCCTGCAGGTCGGCGTAGTCGCCTGCGCTGAAGCGGATGGGCTGCGAATACGCCGCGCCGTGGCGTAAATCGAGCGCTTCGCCTTCCGCCGCGTCGCGATTCACATCGAGCAGAATCACTTCCGAGACCGCGCCAATCAGTTGCAGAGTGAATGCGGCGTTCGAACCGACTCGCCCGCCGCCGCCAATGATGCCTACCTTCATCTTCTTGCCTCCCTAATCAGCTTCCAGTGGCTTGGGCATCCCGCCCAAGCGCAGTTTTCGTAGCACGGACAGGAATGTCCATGCGACAAGCATAATCATACCCGACTGAGCAGCTCCAGCGTCCGCTGGAGCAGAGCGTCGCGTTCTTCCCGCGTATCGGCGCGAAGAGTGATATGCCCCAGCTTCCGACCAGGGCGGGGCGACTTACCGTACAGGTGCAAATGCGCACCGGGAATGCGCAGCACCTCCTCGATGGGGGGGAGGTTGCCGATGAGGTTTACCATCGCGCAATAGCCGCGTGGGGCGACGCTGCCCAGCGGGAAGCCCGCAATCGCCCGCAGGTGGTTCTCGAACTGGCTGGTCTCTGCGCCTTCGATCGTCCAGTGCCCGCTGTTATGCACGCGCGGGGCGACCTCGCTCGCCAGCAGCTGGTCGCCCACCTGAAACAGCTCCAGTGCAAGCACGCCGATATAGTCAAGGGATTCGAGCAATCGGGTAATGTGACCCTCAACCGTCTGCCCCTTCTCTGTGTGCGACAATACCTCACCCCCCTGCCCCCGCTCCGTAAACGGAGAAGGGGAGCCAAGCGCATGCGCGGCAGAGACTCCCCCCTCTCCGTTTACGGAGAGGGGGGCTGGGGGGGTGAGGTCAGGAATTGAGACACTCAATATCCCCTCCCGATGCCAGTTCTCCACCAGCGGGTAGACCGCGACTTCGCCCGTAAGGGAGCGCACCCCGATTGCCGAGACCTCGCGGTCGAACGGTACGAACGCTTCTGCAATCAGGGCGTGGGGCTGGAAGCGGTGGACCAGCGTCTGGTACTCCTCGCGGGTGTAGGCGACGCCCTGTCCCTTGCCGTCGTAGCCGAATCGGCGCGTCTTCACCACGCAGGGCAGCCCCGTGATTTCCAGCGCAGCGTCGGGCTGCGCGGGGTCTATTGGCGCGAAGGTGGGCGTGGGGATGCCCACAGCGTTCAAGAACTGCTTCTCCAGTAGGCGATCCTGAAAAATCTCCAGCGCGCGGGGCGTGGGGCGCACGGGGATGCGCTTTTCCAGAAACTGCGCCGTCTCCAGCGGCACATTCTCGAACTCGTAAGTGATGCACGCCTTGCCCTCCGCGAAGCGGGCGAGGGCGTCCCAGTCGTCGTAGGGCGCGCTAACAAGCGGCGCCACCTGTCCTGCGCAGGCATCGAGGCTGGGATCGTACAGTTCCGTGCGCAGCCCCAGCGGGTAGCCCGCCAGCGCTAGCATCCGTCCCAGCTGTCCGCCGCCTAACACGCCGATGGTCATCCTCGCGCCTCCCGAAACGGGTCAGGCTGTGCGCCTAT
>CAYYCA010000199.1:0-4639 GCA_964470265.1 uncultured Fimbriimonadales bacterium
AGCCGAGCGCGTGAACGGCACAAGTCGTTCCCCCTCTCCCGCGCCGTGGGAGCGGGGGCAAGCTGACAAGGGTACAACGCCTGAGTTCAACCGCCTCGCACTCACGCCCAATTGTTCAAACCTCACCCCCCTTGCCCCCCCTCTCCGTTTACGGAGAGGGGGGAACTTCCGCCTCGCACACGCACGGCTCCCCCTCTCTGTTTACGGAGAGGGGGCTGGGGGGTGAGGTGGGAGAAGCGTCGGAAATTGCAGCCGCGTTTCCCCAAGTTGAGGCAAAGCCGTGTACCCTTATCAGGAGGGGGCAAGGGGGTGAGGGCTGGAAAAATGCTACCCTGCGCTTTACCACTGAACTTAGCCGTTATACCCTTATCAGAGAGGAGGCATGGGGTGAGGGTGAGATTACGGAGTGTTTCGTGACATCTGAAAACCCCAATAGTATTAGATTAGAGAGATAGGAACCGTTGGCGGGGACGCCGACGCTACGAACAGCCTGTGTAGCGTCGGCGTCCCGCCGACGAAGGTCACTACAAAGCCCACCGCGTAGCGTCGGCGTCCACACCGACGAAGCGAAGTTTATTGCAGCGCCGCTGTCGTCAGGTCGCTCTCGCCCGCAGGCGGCAGGTCTTCGCCCTTGACGAACACGATTTCGTTGTTCTCGTTCAGGCGGGCGATAATCGTATCGCCTTCCTCGAAGCGTCCGAGCAGCAACTGCTCCGAGAGCGGGTCTTCGATCATCTGCTGCACCACGCGGCGGAGCGGACGCGCGCCGTAGTTCGGGTCGTAGCCCTTCTGCGCCAGCAGGTCTTTCACGGCAGGCTCCAGCACAAGGCGCATGTGGTGCGCCGCGAGCTGCTCCTGCACGCGCCCGACCATAATGTCCACAATCTGCAGAATCTCGTTGCGCGTGAGCGGGTGGAACACAATCACCTCGTCCACACGGTTGAGGAACTCTGGGCGGAAGAGCTTCTTCATCTCCTCCAGCACGCGGTTGCGCATCGCTTCGTAGGCGCGCGGGTCTTCGGGGTTGGTCTGCTTATCGCGGCGCAGCCCGATGCCCGCCTCCTCCACAACGGAGCGCACGCCCACATTGCTGGTCATGATGATAATCGTATTGCGGAAATCGACCACATGCCCCTGCGAGTCGGTCAGGCGTCCATCCTCCATTACCTGCAGCAGCAGGTTGAACACATCGGGATGCGCCTTCTCGATCTCGTCGAGCAGCACCACGCTGTAGGGCTGGCGTCGCACCGCTTCGGTCAGCACGCCGCCTTCCTCGTAGCCGACATAGCCCGGCGGCGCGCCAATCAGGCGGGACACATTGAACCGCTCCATGTATTCGCTCATGTCGATGCGAATCAGGTTGTTCTCGTTATCGAACAGGTAGCCCGCAAGGGCGCGTGCGAGTTCCGTCTTGCCGACGCCCGTCGGTCCGAGGAAGATGAAAGTGCCCATCGGTCGCTTCGGGTCTTTGAGACCAGAGCGGGCGCGACGCAGGGCGCGGGCGACGGCGGAGACCGCCTCGTGCTGCCCAATCACGCGCCGATGGAGTTCCTCCTCGATGTGGAGCAGTTTCTGCGTCTCGCTCTCCACGAGGCGAGCGACCGGGATGCCCGTCCAGCTCTGCACAATGTGCGCCACATCCTGCTCGGTGACCAGCGTGGTCATCTCCTGACGCGCGGCTTCCCATTCGTCCTCCATCGCCTCGATGCGCTCCTGCAGGGCGACCTTGCGGTCTTCGAGTTCCTCCAGCCGATCGAAGTCGTTCTGTTGACGCGCGCTGGCGATTTCTTTTTCGATCATCTCCAGCTCGCCCTTCGCCTTGCGCAGTTCGAGGGGCGGGAGCGTCTGCAGTAGTTTCACGCGCGAGGACGCCTCGTCAATCAGGTCAATCGCCTTGTCGGGCAGATAGCGGTCGGTGATGTAGCGGCTGGAGAGTTTGACCGCCGCTTCGACCGCGCTGTCGGTGATAATCACGCGGTGGTGCGTTTCGTAGCGGTCGCGCAGCCCCTTGAGGATTTGGATCGCCTCTTCGGGCGAGGGTTCGCGCACCTGCACGGGCTGGAATCGGCGTTCCAGCGCGGCGTCGCGCTCGATGTATTTGCGGTACTCGTCCTGCGTGGTTGCGCCGACGCACTGCAGCTCGCCGCGGGCGAGGGCGGGCTTCATGATGTTCGAGGCGTCGATTGCGCCTTCCGCCGCGCCTGCGCCAATCAGCGTATGCAGCTCGTCGATGAACAGAATCACATCGCCCTGTGCTTTGCGCACCTCGTCCAGCACGCGCTTCATGCGCTCTTCGAACTCGCCGCGATACTTCGTGCCCGCGACCAGCCCCGCAAGGTCAAGCGAGATGAGCCTTTTGTTGCGCAGTTGCTCCGGCACATCGCCGTTCACGATGCGCTGCGCCAGCCCTTCCACAATCGCGGTCTTGCCGACGCCGGGCGGACCGACCAGTACGGGGTTATTCTTGGTGCGCCGCGCGAGGATTTGCATCACGCGCTCCACCTCGTTGTGGCGTCCAATCACGGGGTCGAGTTTGCCCTGACGCGCCATTTCGGTCAGGTCGCGCCCGAACTCGTCGAGCGTGGGCGTGCGCGAGCGGTGCGGACGCGAGGAGGGGGGCGATTGCCCCTCATGCTCCTGTAGGTTCATCACTTCGCGGCGGGCGCGGTCTAAGTCGACGCCGAGCTTATGCAGCACGCGCGCCGCCAGCCCTTCGCCCTCGCGAATCAAGCCGAGTAGTAGGTGTTCCGTGCCGATGTAGTTGTTGTTGAGCTGCCGCGCCTCATCATAAGCGAGGTCGATCACGCGCTTCGCGCGCGAGGTAAGCTGCATCTCCGCGCCGTAGCGCGCCTCACTGCGGGTAGCGTAGCGTTCGATCTCGTTGCGAATCCGCTGCAGGCTCACCCCCATCCGATCCAGGATACGCGCCGCGACGCTGTCCGACTCACGCACCAGCCCCAACAGCAGATGCTCGGTGCTGACCTGTGTCTCACCCAGCCGCTGCGCCTCTTCCTGCGCATAGAAAATCACTTTCCGAGCGCGTTCTGTAAACCGTTGCCACATCATGCTCGACCCTCCAGCGCGGCTTCTATGCCGACAAAGATTTGGACAACATCATATCCATAGAATGTTTCCATACAACCTCCAGGGTTTCACAGGGAGCAGCTCGCTACCGAATTATCGGCGACAGAGCAAATTTTCTCCCCGCCTATATTGTAGCACAATTGGGGGGTGTAGATTCAAGGGGTACGGGGCATGAAAGAGGATTCAGGGGCTCAGCAAGGACGGCGCGCCGCTGGGGCAGGACCTCCTGTTCCGCACCGAGCCAGGCGAGGAAGCGTATCTGGTCACGGGACCCGCGCACGGAATTAGCGTAGCGGTCTCAGGGTATGAACCGCAGATGAGCAAAGTGGTTGGGATGGAGCAGCCGAAGCAACGGGTGGTCATCCGGGTGCAGAACCAGCGTAAGGAGCCGACGGCGTGATTGTGCGGATGCGTTTCCTGGGCGAGCTGGTAGACGCTTCGCGCCCGCCCACGCGTACTGTCGTCAAGACGCACACCTTCCCCGACTGGAACTGGTACTGGCACTACGCGGTTGAGGCGCGCGACAACCCGCGCACGGAACTGGTGTGGGACTTCGTCGCGCCGCCCGGCGTGTCAGAGTGGGAGTATCATTATACGCGAAGATGATAGCGCGGTGCGACGGCATTCCTGCCGTCGCACCAGCGTTTGATTAACCCTTCACCTGCTCTGCCAGTCGCTGCGCTTCCTGCACATCGACCTGCACGGCGGGTCCCATCGTGCTGGAGAGGGTGATTTTCTGCAGGTAGCGCCCCTTCGAAGTGGCGGGCTTTGCCTTCAGCAGGGCGTTGAGCGCGACCAGCATGTTCTCCAGCAGCTGCTCCTCGCTGTAGGAGGCGCGTCCGATGGGCATATGCACGATGCCCGCCTTGTCCACGCGATACTCCACGCGCGAGGCTTGCTTGATGTCTTCCACCACCTTCGCCGGATTGGGCGAGACCGTACCCGATTTGGGGTTGGGCATCCGCGCTTTCAGCACGCCGCCGATTCGACTGATAATCGGCATCATATCCTGCCCCGCCACGATGAGGTCGAAGTTCTTCCAGCCCTTCCAACCTTTTTGAATCTGCTCGACGATGTCTTCCGCGCCGACCATGTCCGCGCCTGCTGCGCGCGCCGCGTCCGCCTGCTCGCCTTTCGCGAACACCAGCACCTTCTGCTTCTTGCCCGTACCGTGCGGCAGGTTCACCACGCCGCGCACCATCTGGTCACTCTTGCGGGGGTCAACGCCTAAGTTCACTGCCATATCGACCGACTCGTCGAACTTAGCGGTGGCGGTCTGCTTCACCTTGCGAATCGCTTCAATCGGCGAATAGGTCTGCTGTCCGTTGCCGAGCGCCTTGACCGCTTCCAGATAGCGGCTGCTGTGGCGCTGCTTCTTCGCTATCTTGCGTCCTCTCATAGTTGCCTCCTGTGGTCATAGCGGAGCGTCTGCCCCTGCCACGAAGGTAGATTATACCATGGATAATCGTCGGCGGGGACGCCGACGCTACGAACGCCTGTCGCGTAGCGTCGGCGTCCCCGCCGACAGACGCCCGCGTAGCGTCGGCGTCCCCGC
>CAYYCA010000200.1:0-4625 GCA_964470265.1 uncultured Fimbriimonadales bacterium
TTGCTCTTGTGGCAGGGTGCGCCAGATGAGGAACTGCTTGCGCAGGATGTTGAGGAAGCGGCGGTTCACACGCTTCCAGTTGGCGATGTCGCCGCTGAGGCGGGTCAGCTCCAGCTGAATGTCGTACACGCCCACATAGTCGGTCGGCAGGATGTCGATGCGCACATGCTGGCTCACGCCTAAGTCGAACGGGGCAATCCACGCATCGCACTCTACGCGGTAGGCGACGCCATGCTCCGCTTCGTAGGCGGCGGTGCGCACCTCTTGCGTGATGAACTCGCCGACGGAATGCTCCTCGTAGGCGCGGAACCACTCGGCGATGAAGCCCGATAGCCCGCGCGCCTGCACGCTGGTCACCGAGAAGGGCAACGGAATGCGCCACACATCGCCCTCCGGCTCTGGCAGACGCCAGGTGCGCTCCTCCGCAGGAGTGGCGACCTCCGACGCCTTGCGCGCGGGGTAAATCGTGGAAAGCAGCACCACCGCCACCACCACGACCGTCGAGAAGACCGCCGACATCGAGGAAAAGTTGAGGTACAGCTGCGGGAACCAGCCCGTAATCACGATAATCTTCGCCACGAGCTGCGCCACGAAGTAGCCCGCCACCGAGCCAAGCACCGCATACACCAGCGACTCGGCAAAGAAGAGCATCGCCACATGGTTGGGGGCAAGCCCAATCGCGCTGAAGATGCCAATCTCGCGCACGCGCTCGTACACCGAGCCGAGCATGGTGTTCAACACAATCAGCGCGGCGATGATAATGGGCAAAATCACATACTCCAGCCCCTGCCCGCTGGCTGCCTGAATGGTGCTGTAGCGCACAGTGCGGTCGCCCAGCCCGGCGTAGAGGTTTAGCCCCAAGCGCGGCATCAGCTCGCCCTTGAGAATCTCGTAGGCTTCCTCGCGCGAGGCAAACTCCAGCGCCAGCGAGTAGATATTGCCGCCCAGATTAATCACCGTCTCGTAGGGCATAATCACGACGCTGTCGGGTTCGAGGTGGACATACTCGCGGAAGCCGCCCTGACCGCCCTGTCGTCCTTGCGTCTGCAGGCGTTGCATCAGGATAAAGTCCACAGGCGTCAGCGGCTCGGTGTCGAGGTCGGTGATTTGTTTGAACTGCGCGTTGTCCCAGACGCCGACGACGGTGTAGTCCACGCCGGCGAACTGCACGCGGGCGCGTCCGACCTCCTCAGGGCGGATGCCGAGCGCGTCGGCGGCGTTGCGGGGCAGGATAATCGCCTCGCGTTCGCCGGGCTGCAGCCACCTGCCCGCAATCAACGCCTCCTGCGGGCGCGTGACCTTCGCCTCGGCGGGGGTCATGCCCACAATCGCGCGTGCGCTGAAGCGTCGGTCGGCGCGTTGCAGGGTGATGAACGCCTGTTCGCCAATCTGCGTGCCGAAGAACCACGCCCGCGGGGCAACCGCGCGGTCGCGCCCGAACTCGTCGTTCATCAGCCGATACGCCGACTCGCGCAGCGGCTGCCAGTCTACCGTGCGCATCATAATGCCGTTGTAGCGCGGGGTTCCGGGCGCAGGCGCCTCGTTGAAGCGTAGCACATTCACAATTGAGGTGAACGATAGCACGATGAAGGTCACCAGCACGAGCGAGAGGCTGGTGAGGAAGGTGCGCAGCGGGCGTCGGCGCATGTTGGACACGCCGAGGTTGAACGCCGCCGCCGCCACACTCATGCGCCCCACATCCGCCGAGTGCGCGCCGATTACCTGTTTCTGGATGCGCTTGAGCTGCTCCTCGAACTTGCCCGTGATGAACACGCCCACAATCACGGAGAGCGCGCCCATCGTGAAGGCGATGAACACAATCACAGGGTTGCCCGTGATGTCGAACGCGGGGTGGATGTAGCGGAACAGCAGGAACACCGCCACGAAAATCAGCGAGGCGTAGACCAGCTGGCTCTTGAGGTTGGGCGCGCCGAACAGCAGCCGCTCCATAAAGTAGGCGAAGGGCATCAGCAGCGCGAGGTAGAAAATCACGCCGTTGACCACATCGTTGGCGGTGGCTTTCACATCAGGGTACGCCCGCGCCGAGTAGCCCCACGACATCCGCGCGTACACATCCAGCGCGGCGTAGTCTTTGTTTTTCAACGCCTGCTGCGCCTTCTCCAGCGCGGCTTTGGCGAGCGCGTGCAACTCGTTCACGCCGGGGTTCACGATGCGGTGTTTGGCGAGCGTCTGGATGCGGTAGTCGTTCAGCGTGTACATATCCTCGGCGACGCGCAGGGCGGTGAAGGCAATCGCGCCGCCGCGGGCAATCAGGTCGCGTTCGGTCAGCGTCTTGGGGTCAAAAGTGGGCACGGTGAAGCCCTGCGCCTCGCGCGGGTCGCCCCCGACTAAGTAGCCCTTGCCTTCGGGGTTGTCGGGCGTGCTGTTGAGCAAGAGCATGCGGTCTGCGCCGGGACCCGCGCCCATCTTGATCTTGAGTCGCGCGCCCGGCTGCGAGAAAATCACCGCCACATCCTCCACATAGCTGGAAAGCGGCACATCTTTGGGCGTGGTAATCAGCCCGAACATGCGCGGGCGGGCATTCGTGTCGCCGTCGTACAACTCTATCGTCGTTAGCGGGGCGAGCGTCTGCGGGTCGATCAGGTCGTAAATCGCCGTCGCCACGCAGCGGAACACGATAATCGGCGTCTCCTTCTCACCGACGGTCATCACGATATTGATGGGGTAGTTCTCCGCGCCTTGAATGCCTTGGTCGGGGGCGAACTCGATCGCGCCTGTGTCGGGGTTGAGCTTGTAGGCGTTGATTTCGAAGTCGCGTCGCCAGCCGTAGGCAGTAATCGGCGGGATGCCCACGAAGTTGAAGTACGCCTGCTCGCGCGGGTCGGACGCGCTGTCGTCTACAATCTGAAACATATTGCCCCGCACGCCCATCAGGTTCTTCATCCAGTGGCGCACGACCACAATCGAGCCGTTCACGGGCGTGTTGGCGTAGAAGCTGCGGTTCGGGTCGAACAGATACACATTGCCATACAGCCGTCCGAAGCCCCCCTGCAGGCGGATGCGCAGCCAGTCCGACGGCTTCTCGATGGGGAAGCGCAGCGCGAAGTCGCCCCGCTGGTTCGGGTCGTTGAACACATGGTCGAGCTGGCAGGCAATCGTGCGCGTTTGCATCGCCAAGTTCGCGATGTTGGCGTTCTCGAAGGTATCGAACGGCGTGTCGACCAGCGGGCGCGAGTCTTCAATCGTGGCGAAGGTGACGCCCCACGCGCCTGCGAGGGTGGCGGCTTCGGCGTCGAAGGCGGGCTTGCCGGGGATGTAGGTGCGCCAGTAGCGTCCTTGTACGGCGTTGATGCCATCGGCGAAGATTTTGTCGGGCGTGGTGCCCAGCACGGGAGCGATGCGTTCGGCGTGTTCGCGCATCACGCGCCCGATGTCGGTAAAGTAGCGCTGGATGTCCTCGCGCATATCATAGAACCAGCCCTTGTAGAACACGCCCACGCCCGTCGAGCGCGTCGCCAAGTCCAGCCCCACGAACAGGTAGATGTCTTGCTTTGCCTGTTTGCGCCCGCCGAGACGCTCAAACACATTCGGGCGGCTCCAGTCGGGCAGGCGTTTTTCGATGAACTGTCGCACGCCCTCCAACGCTTGGAAGTGCCCGCTCAGAGCAACGAACATCACACTGCGCTTGGGCGGGTACTGCTTGAACAGCCGTGCGAGTTCCAGCAGGGCGGCGATGCCCGCGGCGTTCTCCGCGCCCGGCGCAAGGCTCGGCACGATGGAGATGGAGTCGTAGTACGCCGTGACGACAATCCACTGCTTGCTCAGTTCGGGGTCGCTGCCGGGAATCACGCCGACGATGTTGTAGGCTTCGCGTTTTTGCCACGGCATGCTGGCTCTCAGGCGGGCTTGGAGGTTGGGCTGCGTTTCGGCGAGGGCAATCAGGCGGGCGGCGTGCTGGCGCGGCAGCCAGAAGCGGGGCACATCCAGCGGGATGCCGATGAACTTCGCCTCCGCCTCGCCTCGCTGCGTGGTTTCGGGTTCGATAAAGATGACCGCCTTCGCCCCCAGTCGCGCGGCGTTGAGCCAGTTGTTGCCGCTGTTGAAGTCCATCAGCACGATGCTGCCTTCCACGGGCTTGCCGCGGAAGCGTAGCAGCTGCCCATCGCCGGCGTAAATCAGGTTACCCTGCACGCCGTCGGGGGGCAGGTGGGAAGTGCGCACCTGGTTGGGCCAGAGGGGATAGAGGCGGATTTTTGAACCCCCTCCGTTAGGTTCCCCCTGCGCAGCAGGGGGAACCGCTCGGGGTTTGGTTCCCCCTACGAAGTAGGGGGAACCTGCAGGAGGGGGTACTATTTCGAGAAATGCTCCTTCATCCACAGGCACGGTAATCGGAAACGCCTCGCGCTGCACATTTTGCAAGCCAATCGCGCGAAACTGCTGCTCGATGTAATCGGCGGCGCGGTCAGCGCCAGGGTAGCCCGCCACGCGGGAACCTTGCGCCGCCATCCAGCGCACGGTTCCCGCCAGTCGCGCCTCGGAGATGTTGCCAATCAGCGTCCGATAGCGCGCCTGCACTTTCTCTACATCCAGCTTCTGCTGCCCGAACGCGAGGGCGCAGGTAAGTATCCATAGCCCCAACCAAGCCACGCGCGTGGTCATCACGG
>CAYYCA010000201.1:0-4540 GCA_964470265.1 uncultured Fimbriimonadales bacterium
TGAGGGTGAACAACAGCAGGCGCGCTTCAAACGGAAGTTTTATGGCGCCTGAAACCCTAACTGGAATAATCGCTCATTATCGGCGCAGGAACCCCTTTATTCAGGTCGAACCGTTAATCGCCATATCTACAGGAGGACTCCGCATGAAAGCCGTTGTGATGGCAGGAGGGGAAGGCTCGCGCTTGCGACCCATTACGGCGAATCGTCCCAAGCCGCTTGCGCCGATTGCCAATCGCCCGATTATGGAGCATATCCTGCTGCTGCTCAAAGCGCAGGGGATTACCGAGGTCGTCGCGACCGTCTACTACCTTGCCGACCACATCGAGGGCTACTTCGGCGACGGCGCAGACTGGGGCATGGCAATTCACTACTCGCTGGAAGACACGCCGCTGGGCACAGCAGGCAGCGTGAAGCAGGCGGAAGACCACCTGCGCGATGGAACCTTCATCATCATCAGCGGCGACGCCCTGACCGATATCAACCTCAAACCCGCGCTGGAGTTTCATAAGCAAAACGGCGCAACCGCCACGCTCGTGCTCGCACGTGTGCCCAATCCCCTCGAGTTCGGCGTGGTGATTACCCGCGAAGACGGACGCATCACCCGCTTTCTGGAAAAGCCCTCATGGAGCGAGGTGTTCTCCGACACGGTCAATACGGGAATCTACATTCTGGAGCCAGAGATTTTCGATTACATGGAGCCGGGGAAGCAGTACGACTTCAGTCAAGACCTGTTCCCGCTGCTGCTGCGCGAGGGCAAGCCGCTTTATGGCTATGTGATGAGCGAATACTGGAGCGACATCGGCTCGCTGATCCAGTATCGCGAGGCGCATATCGACTTACTCAACCGCAAGGTGCAGCTCAATATCCCTGGCGAGGAGAAAATACCGGGCGTCTGGGTAGGCGCAGGCGCGACAATTGACCCAGAGGCGCAGATTGTGCCGCCCGTATGCATCGGACGCAACTGTCGCATTAAGAAGGGCGCGGTGGTGGGACCCTACGCGACGCTTGGCGACAACTGCATCGTCGAGCCGAACGCGATGGTGGTGCGCTCCATTCTGTGGGATAGCGTCTACATCGGCGCGGGCAGCCAGCTGCAGGGCGCGATTGTGGGCACAGGAGTCACGATAAAAGACAATGTGCAGGTGCAGGAAGACGCTGTGATTGCCGACCGCTGCCATATCGAAAGCGACAGCGTCATTCGCACGCGCGTCAAACTCTGGCCCGACAAGTATATCGAAGGCGGCTCGACGGTGACGATGAGCCTCATCTGGGGTGCGAAGTGGCGCGGCTCGCTGTTTCGCGACCTCGGCGTGGCGGGGCTTTCGAACATCGAGATGACGCCCGACCTGGCGACGAAACTGGGCGCGGCGTATGCCTCCACCCTGCCGCGCGGCTCGACGATTGTGCTGGCGCGCGACACCTTCAAAGCCTCACGGATGATTAAGCACGCCTTTATGTCGGGCGTCTTATCGACGGGGGTGGATGTATCTGACCTGCGAGCGATGCCCATCCCCATCACGCGCCACTACATTCGCGCGTCGGGCGCAGTGGGCGGGGTGAGTGTGCGCGTTGCGCCCAGCAATGTGCGCATGACGCTCATCGAGTTTTTCGATCGGCGCGGCGTGTACCTACCCAAGTCGGGCGAGCGGAAGATCGAGAATCTCTTCTTCCGCGAGGACTTTGCCCGCTGCGACGCCGACGAGGTGGGCGAGATTCACTTCGCCTCGCGTGCAATCGAGCAGTATCAAGCGGATTTTCAGCGGCTAACGCAGCTGACCGAACCCCCGCGTTCGATGCGCATCGTGGCGGACTTCGCGTTCAGTCGGGTCGCGGCGATTTTCCCTGCGATGCTGGGGCAACTCGGCTACGATGTGGTCTCGCTGAACGCCTATCCCGACCCGCGCCGCTCGCCGCGCACGCCTGCTGAGCATGATACTTTCGCCGAAAAACTTAAACAGGTCGTGCAGAGCCTCAACGCCGAGTGCGGCGTGATGTTCGAGAACGAAGGCGAGCGGCTCACAGTGGTCGACGAGCGCGGGCGCGTCATCAGCGGCGGTGCGCTGCTGACCACCTTTGCGCGGCTGATGGCGGAGACCTGCCCTGGCAAGCAGATTGCCGTTCCCGTGAACGCGCCGTCGGTGATTGAAGAGGTCGTTGCGCCCTACGGCGTGCAGGTGATTCGTACCCGCGCCGATGTGCGCTCGCTGATGAACGCCGCCGCCGAACACGCCGACACCCTCTGCTTCGCGGGAGACACATACGGCGGGTTCATCTTCCCACAGTTCCACCCCGGCTTCGACGCGATGTTCGCCTCCGTGCGCCTGCTCGAAGCCACCCAGCGGCTCGGCTGCTGCCTTTCCGAAATCTACGACCAGATCCCGCCGTTTTACACCCTCTATCAGGCAATCCCCTGCCCGTGGGAACTTAAAGGGCGCGTGATGCGCCTGCTAAGCCACGAGGTCAAAGGGCGCATCGAGACCATCGATGGCTTGAAGGTGTATACCGACCATTCGTGGGCGCTGGTACTGCCCGACGCCTCCGAGCCGCTCATCCACCTCTTTGTCGAGGCGCGCGCCCCACAGGACGCTGAACGCCTGCTGCAGGAGTTCATGGAGCGCATCGAGCGGTTCACGCAGAAGGAGTAGCCCTTCGGGTAGAATCTGGGCATGCCAGTCCGTGCGCGCGCCCATGTGTCTCAAATGCAGCCCTACCGCCCTGGCAAAACGCCTGAGCAGCTGATGCAGGAGCTGGGGCTGAGCGAACTCATCAAACTCTCGGCGAACGAGAACCCACTCGGCGCGTCGCCTCGCGCGAAAGAGGCGATTGTGCAGAATCTGGACAAAATCCACCTCTACCCCGACGGCAACTGCACGATACTGCGCGACGCGCTCAGCCAGTTTTATGACCTGCCCCCTGACCACTTCGCTTTCGGCAACGGCTCCGATGAACTGATTCATCTGTTCGGCGTCGCCTATCTCGAACCTGAAGACGAACTCATCATGGCGTATCCATCGTTTGTGCGCTATGAGGCGTCGGCGCAGCTGAATCGAGCAATCTTGAAGCAGGTTCCGCTTACCCCTGACTTCCGCCACGACCTGAAGGCGATGGGGGACGCAATCACCGCCCGCACCAAACTGCTCTACATCGCCAATCCGAACAACCCCACAGGCACGATTGTCTATCGCGACGAGCTGGAGCGGTTTCTGGAGCGCGTTCCCGACCATGTGCTGGTTATCTTAGATGAGGCGTATTTCGAGTATGTCGACCATCCCGACTACCCGAACGGGCTGGACTATGTGCGGTTGGGGCGGAATGTGGTTGTGTTTCGCACTTTCTCCAAAGCCTACGGTCTGGCGGGTCTGCGCATCGGCTACGCAATCGGTCGTCCCGAGCTGTTGGATCCCATCGAGCGCGTGCGCGAGCCGTTTAATGTGAACACGCTGGCGCAGGTCGCCGCCGCCGCGGCGATTACTGACCAAGAGCATGTCGAGCGCACACGGGCGTTCAATCGCGCGGGGCTGGAGACTCTACAGGCGGCGTGCGAGCGGTTGGGATTGCGCTCTGTGCCCTCACAGGCGAACTTTCTGCTGATTGAGGTCGGCTGCGAGTGCGTCCGCATCCAGCAACGCTTGCTCAGGCAGGGCGTGTTAGTGCGCACCGGCGAGGCGTTCGGCATGCCGACTTTTCTGCGCGTGAACACAGGGACGCCCGAGCAGAACGAGCGGTTTATCGAGGCGTTGCAATATGCGCTCCACGAGTGAAGTGAAAACGGGCAGCGACAACAAGGCGTCCAAGTTGCTGGTGCTGGCATTGTTCGTTGCGCCAGTTGTGCTAACGGTGCTGGTGCTGGCGTCGCCATGGTTTCGGGGCGTGCGCGCGGCGCAACTGGAGCGCAACGAGCAGCTGCTGCGGGCAGTGGAGTCGGGCGACATCGAGCAGGTGAGGCGCGTGCTGACTGGCGGCGCAGTGGTGAACGCCCGCACAAAGTCGGGGCTGACTGCGCTCAGCGTCGCCGTCATCCGCGGCTACGACGAGATCGCGCTACTGCTCATCGAGAAAGGCGCGAGCTTAGACGCCCGCGATAAATCGGGCGACCGTGAGAATCGCCACCCTGGCAACTCGCCCGTGCATTACGCCGCGATTTACGGCAGGACGCGCGTGCTGCAGGCGATGCTCGAAAAGGGCGTCTCCCCTAACCTGCGCGACCGCAACGGACGCACGCTACTGATGATGGCGGCGGAAAACGGGCACAGGGAAACCGTGAAACTGCTGCTGGAACACGGCGCAGATCCCAAGGCGCAAAGCGCGTTAGGCGACACTGTGCTGGACGCAGCGAAGCGGAGCGGCGACTCTGAGATACTGCGCTTGATTCAGGAGCGCTTGTAGGCTACGACGGCGTCTGCTCGCGCGTCAAGGCATCCAGCTTCTCGCGGAACGCCTTCAGACTACCGCTGCGGATGGCTTCCACCTGCAGCTCGAGCAGCACCTCGTCCCGCTCAATCCGTTGAATTCGCCTGATGATGCTCTTAGGCGTCTTGCC
>CAYYCA010000202.1:0-4511 GCA_964470265.1 uncultured Fimbriimonadales bacterium
CGGGCGAAGTGGAGCGCGACACCCAGCCGTACTATGAGGCGCGTCTGCGCGACGGCACGGTGTTCAGCACTGCATCGCTGCGCCCGCGCTACGATGACAAGACGCATCAGCTCATGCGCTGGTGGAGCGAGAAAGCCAGTGTCCCCATCCGCGAGGCAACAAGAGGGGTGGACTGGTGAGGGGTAAGAATTACCCTCCTCGGAGCTAATTCTTACCCATTAAACTCACTGGGGGCATGGCGCAACGCTTGCGCCGCCGTGCGTTTGGGTGGGCACTTCGCGCTCAATCGGCGCGCCGACCATGTTGCCCCACTCCGTCCAGCTGCCGTCGTAGTTGCGCACATTCGGATAGCCCAGCAGGTACTTCAGCACAAACCAGGTGTGCGACGAGCGTTCGCCGATACGGCAGTAGGCAATCACCTGTTTGTCGGGGGTGATGCCCTGCGCTTCGTACAGGGCGCGCAGCTCCTCAGGGGACTTGAAAGTACCGTCCTCGCGCACGGCTTGCGCCCACGGGATGTTGCGCGCGCCGGGAATATGCCCGCCGCGTTGCGCTGTCTCCATCAAGCCGGGGGGAGCAATCAGCTCGCCCGTGAACTCCTGGGGCGAGCGTACATCGACCAGCGCGACATCGGGACGGTTCAGGCTCTCCCGCACCTGCGGGAAGAACGCGCGCAGCGAGAGGTCAGGCTCTTTCGCACGGTACTCGGCGGGGGGATAGGTGGGAACCTCTGTCGTAATCGGACGCCCCTCCGCCAGCCACTTCTTGCGCCCGCCGTCCATGAGGCGCACATCGTCATGCCCGTAGAGCTTTAGCACCCAAAACGCGAACGCGGCGAACCAGTTGTTATTGTCGCCGTACAAGATAATCGTGTGGGTATCGCTCACGCCCAGCGCGCCCAGTGTAGCTTCAAGCTGCTCCTTCGAGGGAATGTCACGGCGGATGGGGTCTTGCAGCTGAGTCTGCCAGTTCAGCCCAATCGCCCCCGGGATGTGCCCCTGTTCATACGCAGTCGTGTCCACATCCACCTCAATCAGGCGGATGTTCGGATCGTTGAGATGCTCTTGAACCCAGTCGGTAGAAACGAGAACCTCCTTCATAACGCGACCCTCCACTGCGAATTGTACCCTGTGGGGTATACTCGCCCTGCTATGCCAGAGGAGTTCACCTATCGGGACGCGGGCGTCGATATTGATGCGATGAATCGCGCGCTGGAGAGCATCAAGGAGAGCGTTCACCGCACTTTCACGCCCGCCGTGCTGTCGCAGCTGGGGTCGTTCGGCGGGATGATGGCACTCGATGTGAGCAGCTATCGCCAGCCTGTGATTGTAGCGAGCATCGACGGGGTAGGTACGAAAGTGCGCGTTGCCCGGATGATGGGGCAGTATCGCGTGCTGGGACATGACCTGGTGGCGCACGGCGTGAACGACCTGCTGGTGCAGGCGGCGAAGCCCCTGTTCTTTCTGGATTATCTGGCGATGTCGAAGCTGGAGCCGCAAGTGCTGCAGGAGGTGGTAGAGGGCGCGTCCGAACTCTGTCAGCAGCTGGGAATCGTCTTGCTGGGGGGCGAGACGGCGGAGATGCCCGATGTGTATATGCCGGGCGAGGTCGATGTGGCAGGGTGTATCGTGGGACTGGCGGAGTTCCAGCAGATTCCGACGCCGAGCCGTGTGCAGGTCGGCGACGCGGTAATCGGGATTGCTTCGAACGGGCTACATACGAACGGCTACACGCTCGCACGGCGCGTGTTTTTCGATATCGCGAACATGCGCCTCGACGAGCCGTTGCCTGAGGTGGGGATGACGCTCGGCGAGGCGTTGTTGCAGCCCCACCGCCCCTATCTAAACGCAATTCTGCCCCTGCTGGAAGGCGACACGATTCACGGGATGGCGCACATCACAGGCGGCGGCTTCTATGATAACATCCCGCGCGCCCTGCCGAGCGACATGCGCGTGGTCATCGACCGTCGGAGCTGGGAGACGCCGCCGCTTTTTATCCTGATTCAGCAGCTGGGGAATGTGCCCGACGCCGAGATGTTTCGCGCGTTCAATATGGGGGTCGGCTTCGTGTTGATTGTCGCGCGGGAGCGAGCGCAAGATGTGCTGACCAGCCTGCAGATTTCGGGCGAGCAGGCGTGGCTGATTGGCGAGGTACAGCGCGGCTCCCGCGAGGTGCAGATTATCTGATGTTAGATTTAGATACACGCCTGTTTTACTGGATTTTCGAGGGCTGGCGGGCGGACTGGCTAACGCCCGTGATGATTTTCCTCTCGGACGCGCTGAAAACGACTCCGGGACGGGCGGGCGCGCTGCTTTTGTGGCTCTATCTGCTCTGGCGCGGGGGCAAGGCGCGGGCGTTTGCGCTTTGGCTCGTCCCCGTTCTGATTGTGACCAACGAAACCTGCGACTTCCTGAAAGCCGCGATTGGGCGCGAGCGTCCTTGCGTGGCGTTGCCCATCGACGCCATCACAGGCGATTTGACTTCGGGGTCATTTCCATCCGCGCACTCTGCCAACATGAGCGCAGTGGTGGGCGTCGCGACGGCGATTTGGGGACGCAGGGCGTTTCTGTATCTGTTCTGGCTGCCCGTGATGGTGGGGCTGTCGCGCATCTATATTGGCGTGCATTACCCCTCGGATGTGCTGGGCGGCTGGCTGCTGGGCTGGCTTTACGGCTGGGGCGCGGTCTCGCTCGCGGTCTGGATAATCGCGCGGCGGCGTTCGACCCCATCCGCTTCCAGCAGCGATTCCGGCGGCGTATAAGGCACGATTCGGGACACGCCTCCCGTCATCGACACGCCGAGCCACTGCCGTGCGACCGCCGTCGTGATGGGGTTGTGCGTCACGATGAGTATCTGAGAACTGTCCGCCATCTGCTTCAGGTAGTCGGCGAAGCGTTGCACATTGCGCCCGTCGAGCGCGGCGTCCACCTCGTCCAGCACCATCAGCGGGCTGGGCTTGACCGTGCTGAAGGCGAACAGCAGGGCGATGGCGGTTAGCGCGCGTTCGCCCCCCGAGAGTAGCTCCAGTCGCTGGCGGCGTTTGCCCGGCGGCTGCGCCTCGACAATCACGCCCGCCGAGAGAGGGTCGCGCTCGTCGGTGAGAATCAGCTCTGCCTGCCCGCCCTCAAATAGCTGCTGAAATCTGAGCTGGAACGCCCCGCGCACGGCTTCGAAGGTCTTGAGGAACTGCTCGCGGGCGTGGGCGTCGATTTCGCGCAGCTGCTGTTCCAGTCGCGCGCAGGTCTGCTCCAGGTCGGCGCGCTGGCGTTCGAGATGATGGAACCGTTCGCTGAGGCGGGCGTATTCATCGGCGGCGGCGAGGTTCACTTCACCCATCTCGGCGAGGGCGCGGCGCAGCCGTTCGAGTTCCGCGCGGGCGACAGGCGGTTTGTCGGGCAACGGCGCGTCGTCATCAGTAAGCGGTTCATCCGACGCAAGGCGCATCCAGTGTTCCTGCAGCTCGGCGAGTTTGACTTCACCACGCGCCAGCTGCAAGTCCAGCGCGCGTTCCCGTTCGGCGTACTGGCTCAGCTCGTTGCGCAGGGCGCGGATGTGGTCGTTCACGGTGAAGCTCTGTTCCAGCAGGCTCTGGCGTTCGGCGCGTCGGGCGTCGAGTTCGGTCTGTGCGTGTTGGATTTGGGCGCGGACCCGCTCCAGCTCGCTCTGGGCGGCGGCGCGCTGGGCGTCGAGGTGGGCTGTTTCTTGTTGCAGGGCCTCCAGTCGCGCCTGTCGGCTCCGCTGGCGTTCCTGTAGCTGGCTCAGGGCGCGTTGCTCGGTTTCCAACTGGCGCTGGAGTTCGCGCCGTTGCCCCTCGATCTGCTGCATCTGGGCGCGTTGCTGAGCAAGGTTGCGCGTGTGTTCCTCGTAGGCGCGTTGCAGGCGTTCGCGTTCCGATTCCAGCATAGCGAGGTCGGCGTCGTGCGGCGCGCCGAGCAGGGTCTCCAGTTGCTGAAGTTGCTCAAGGGTCTGTTGAAGCAGCGTTTCAAGGCGTTGAGTCTCGCGTAGATACTGTTTGACTTCACCCTCGACGCGCAGGCGTTGCTGGGCGACCTCGCGCAGCTGACGGCGTAGGGTTTCCAGCATATGTTGGCGCTCGAGATGTTGGGCGCGATGGCGCTCCAGAGCGGTTTCGGCTTCCTGCAGGCGGGTTTCGGCGATTTGCAGTTCGGCGCGGGCGCGATCCAGCTCCGCTTTGAGTTGGAGCAGGCTGCTGCGTTCGTTGGCGTAGGCGCCGCCCGTGATTGCGCCGCTAAGCTGCACCACCGAGCCGTCGAGGGTCGCGATGCGGGAAAACTCTTTGGCTCGGCTTTGGGTACGCAACGCACGCACCAGCCCCGTCGCCGTCTCCAGCGCGTCGACAATCAGCACACGCCCCAGCAGATAGCGAATCGCAGGTTCGAAGCGTAGGTCGTATTGCACGAGGTCGGCGGCGACGCCGAGGATGCCCTTTGTGGCTTGAGCGTCCCGCTCAAGCGCAGAGTTCTCTCGCACGGGCGGGACGCCCGTGCCAC
>CAYYCA010000203.1:0-4509 GCA_964470265.1 uncultured Fimbriimonadales bacterium
ATTGTGGGGAGGTGGGCGCGGCGGCGGCTCGGCTGGGGATTAGCCCGCGCACTTTGAACAACGAGTTGGCGCGGATACGGGCGAAGTTGGGGGCGAAGACGACGCTGGCGGCGGTGGTGTGGGCGATGCGGGCGGGGGTGGCGAAGTGAAAGCGAGGTGAGGTATGAGGAGAGGGGGTGAGGGTTGAAACAAAAGCGTGGCGTCTCTCCGCTGGACACCAGTGCCGTACCCTGATTGGAAGGGGATTAGGGGACAAGAGGTATACTTTCTCTGGAGGCTCGCTATGGCTGAATACCGATTGTTGCTCAAGCATGTGGATGTCCCCAACTATGACGATCTTTCCGTTTACGAGCAGTACGGCGGCTATCAGGCGTTGCGCAAGGCGCTGCAGATGGAGCGTCAGGCGATTATCGAGGAAGTGAAAAAATCGGGGCTGCGCGGGCGCGGCGGCGCGGGGTTCCCCGCGTGGATTAAGTGGAACGGTCTCCCCAAAGACGACGACAAGCCCCACTATGTCATCTGCAACTCCGATGAGGGCGAACCGGGTACTTTCAAGGACTTCGAGCTGATGTACAAGGCGCCGCATCAGCTGGTGGAGGGCATGATTATCGCCGGGTACGCGGTGCGCGCTCAGCGGGGCTACATCTACATTCGGGGCGAGTATGTCGAGTGCGCCCGCAAAGTGCGCAAAGCGATTGACCAAGCTTACGCCGCAGGTTATTTGGGCAAAAACATCTTGGGCAGCGGCTTCGATTACGATTTATACATCCACATGGGCGCAGGCTCCTACGAGTGCGGCGAGGAATCCGCGCTGATGTCGAGCCTGATGGGTGAGCGCGGGCAGCCCCGCCTCAAGTTCCCCCACGCGCCTCTGCCCACTATTGCCGGCGTGTGGAACTGCCCCACGCTCATCAACAACTGCGAATCGCTGAGCTGCGTACCGCACATCATCGCGAACGGCGGCGAGTGGTACGCGCAACTGGGCGCAAGCACCAAAAACTCGCGCGGCACGAAAATCTTCTCCGTGTCGGGGCATGTGAACAAGCCCGGCAACTACGAAGTCGAGTTCGGTACGCCCCTGATGGAGCTGATTGAGATGGCAGGCGGCGTGCGCGGGGGCAAGCTAAAGGGCATCATTCCGGGCGGTTCGTCCATGCCCATCCTACCCGCCGAAAAGTGCGAGGACGCAATCATTGGCTACGAGGAGCTGATGGAGAAAGGCAGCATGGTCGGTTCGGGCGGCTGCATGGTGCTGAACGAGCATACCTGTATCGTGCATTTCGCGTGGCGCACGGCGGAGTTCTACGCCCACGAATCGTGCGGCAAATGCACGCCTTGCCGCGAGGGCACGCGCTGGATGGTGCAGATTCTGGAGCGCATCCTGCAGGGCAAAGGGCGCATGGAGGACATCGACCTGCTGCTGGAGATTTGCGACCAGATTGACGGGCGCAGCTTCTGCGCCTTAGGCGACGCGGCGGCGTGGCCCATTCGCGCCTTTATCAAGAACTTCCGCCACGAGTTCGAGTACTTCGTCAAGCACGGGCGCAGCATGTACGCCGACAACCCCGAATCGCAAAAGATGTTCCCACCGAAGGGCTACCAGCGCTACAACCCGATGCGGTACGAGTATACATTCGGGAGTGTGAGGAAGTAAACGGGCGATGCGCATCGACCTCCGTTCCGACACGGTGACCCTGCCGACGCCGGAGATGCGCCGCGCGATGGCAGAGGCGGAACTCGGCGACGATGTGTACGGCGAAGACCCGACCGTGAATCGACTGCAGGAGCGCGTCGCGGAGCTGCTGGGACATGAAGCCGCGCTGTTCACCCCGTCGGGCACAATGGCGAACGAAATCGCGATTAAGGTCTGGACGCAGCCAGGCGACGCGATTTTAGTCGACGCTGAAAGCCATATCCTGCACTACGAGCTGGCGGGGCCCGCCGTGATTTCGGGCGTGCAGGTGGAGACCTACCCGATTACCGACGGCGTGTTCACGCTCGGCGATATCGAGGCGCGGATTCGCATCGCCGACGACCACACGCCCGGCACGCGCCTTGTGTGTGTCGAGAACACGCACAACCGCTGCGGGGGCACGATTTTACCTCCAGAGTGTATGCCCGAACTGCGCGCCCTCGCCGACCGCTACCGTCTCAAGGTACATTTAGACGGCGCGCGCCTGTTCAACGCCGCTGTCGCACGGGGAGTCTCGCCGCAGGCGTGGACGCGCCATGTGGACTCGGCGATGATTGCGTTTTCCAAGGGACTATGCTGTCCCGTAGGCTCTGTGCTTGCGGGGTCGCGCGAGTTCATCCGTGAGGCGCATCGGGTGCGCAAGCTGTTGGGAGGTGGCATGCGTCAGGTGGGGGTGCTGGCGGCGGCGTGCCTCGTCGCGATGGATACGATGATAGACCGCCTCGCCGAAGACCACGCCCGCGCGAAACGCCTCGCCGAAGCCATCGCCGAGATGCCGGGCTTCTCTGTGAACTTGCAGACCGTGCAGACGAACATGGTCTATGTGCGTACGGAGCGCCCCGCGATCGAAGTGGAGCGCGCCCTCGCTGAGCAGGGGGTGCTGTGCATCGCGTTAGACCCCCATCGCCTGCGCCTCGTGACGCATAAGGAGATCGACGACAGGGCGGTTGACGACGCGATTGCGGCGTTTCGGCGCGTCAGCCGGGACGGGCAGGGTTAACCCGCCCGCTGACTTTCTAAATAGCTCGCCATCGCAGGCTGCACCACGCCGAACGGCAGCGCGAGGTCGCGTCCCACGCGGTCGAACAGCCGTGCATACGCCTGTCCCACCTTATGCCAGCTCAGCCCCGCCGCCTTGCGCTGCGCCACGAGCCGATGATAGCGCATCAGCACAGGGTCCGAGAGCAGCTGCAGCAGCGCGTCGGCGATGGAGTGCGGGTTGTTGAACTGCACGAGCATCCCGCCGCCGTCGCTCAGCACCTCGCGGGCGTACAGATATGGCGTGGAGAGCGTCACGCAGCCCGCCGCAATGGCATACGCCAGCGTGCCACTGGTAATCTGGTCGGGGTTCAGGTACGGCGTGATGTAGATGTCCGTCGCACGCAGATAGAGGCGGATGTCCTCCAGCGACAGGTAGCGGTTCACGAACACGACATGGTTCTGCAGCCCCAGCCGCTCGACCTCGCTCATCAGGAACTCGCGATACGATTCGCCCTCCTGTGCGCGCACTTTCGGGTGCGTTTCGCCCAACACCAGATACACCAGGTTCGGGAACTGCTCCACGACGGCGGGCAGGGCGCGAATTACATCCTCGATGCCCTTGCCGCGGCTGACCAGCCCGAAGGTGCTCAGCACAATCCGCCCGCTCATCCCGATTCGCGCCTTCGCCTCCTGCGGGCTAATTGGCAGCGGCTCGGGCGCGCCGTGCGGAATCACATACACATGGTGCGTCGGGGCGTGATAAACTGTATCCAGCAGCCGAACCGCCGTTCCCGCCATCACTACCACCGCGTCGGAGGCGCGCACAACCGCCTGCAGAATCTCGCGCATTGGCTCCGTGGGCTTCGGAACCACTGTGTGCAGGGTCGTCACCACAGGCGCGCGTAGGTGCTTCAGAAAGGTCAGCACCTTCTCGCCCATCTCACCGCCGAAAATGCCGTACTCGTGCTGCAGGCTGACCGCGCGCACGGGGGAGCGGTTCAGCAGCTGCGCCGCTTCGATATAGTCCTCTTCCTGCTCGCGCCGAATCTGATAAATCACGCGGGGATCGGGATGGTCGATGCGCGTCTCATGGTCTGCCGAGACCACCACGCCATCCCAGCCATGCCTTTCCACTGCCAGCAAAACATCCTGTGTAAAGGTAGCCAATCCGCACTCCGTGGGCGGATAAGTACTCACGAATGCTACCTGCGGTCGGTTCCGAGTTTCATTTCGTCGTGTCATTATTTCACCTCCCAAGGTGGAACACACGCCTTCTACCAGAAAGCGTCAAGCGTTTGCGACAGACGCACGAACAATCTGTGCCAAATGTGGACGCGACTTTGCAAACCAGCAGGTACGAAAGAGCAATCGTCCTCGATGCGTGGGGCAGCGCCCCGAAACTATGGTGCTGCTGGCTTCCTTGCCTGCGGTGTGTAGGGGTTCCCTATCCTCTCCTCCGCTTTAATCATACCCGATTAAGGCTCTCGGAGTCAAGTGCTTTGTTCCACACCACAGCGGCGCGTGTTCAGGGGAAATTATCGGCAAGCAATTCCAAAATCTTTAGGGGGGTATGCCAATTTATGAGGGTCGCGGCTTTGTCGCGCAGGGCAAGCGCATATTCTGTTCGCGTCCAATACCATTCAGGGTTTCAAGCGCTGCAACTCTGTCCTCCGACGCCGTGGAAGGGGGCTGGGGGGCTGATAAGGGTATAGTGCTTTAGTTCAACGCTGCCGTCCAACGACCGATTTGCCCCCTCCTTGAGGTTCCCCCTGCTGCGCGAGGGGAACCGTACCCTGTACGGTTCCCCCTACGCAGGAGGGGGAACCTCAAGAAGG
>CAYYCA010000204.1:0-4502 GCA_964470265.1 uncultured Fimbriimonadales bacterium
GTGAGATTCGGCTCGCGTTCTATCATCTGAAGCAGACGCTTCCGCTCGTAATCCGACAGCCCGCGATTGATTTGCCGCATCGTCTCCTGGAGCAGCGGATTCGGCTCCGTTGCGGTTTCAGCTTCGGAAAATTCGCCATCGTTGAAGTAAAAGTAGTCAGTCCGCTTTCCAGCGGTCGCCTCCAGTCGTTGGGGCGTCTCAGGGCGCAAGCGCAAGCGGAACGCGGCAGTTTCTATGGGCGTTGGCTCGGTTGATTGCTGAAAGGATGCAGTTCCTGTAAAGTGAATCGCTTCACTGCTACTGTAATTGTACGGGAACGGAATCTCAGCGAACAGGCTTTCAGGCGGCGGGAACCGCTCCTCAAGGGCTTGCAAGAACCGCGTGCGCTGTGGAAGCGTGAGTCGTTCAGCGAGCTGCCAAGCGCCTGTGATCGCTTGACGGCGTTGCACGGGCGAAAGCGTCGCCAAGAACCGCCACGCGCGCATGTTCATCGCCAGTGTGTCAAAGGGGAACCTTACCGTGACTGTGCGCCCGTGAAGCGTCTCTACCGAATACATATTGCGGTTGGTAAGGTAGCCCTGCTCGTAGGCGTCAGCTTGGGCGTCGTTCAAGCGGGCGGCGAGCGTGATGTAATCGTCGGCAGTGAGCCACTGCCCCGCTTGAAACTTGCGCTCCAGCGGGCGCAGCGCGTCTTCGGGAATCTCCACCGCGCGCTGATAGAGGTAGCTCTGCGAGCGGCGCAGCAGGTAGCCCGACTCATCCATGCGCAGCCAGCCGTGCATCGCGAGTCGGTCGATCGCGTGGTGGGGCGAGAGTTCGTCCAAGTAAACTTCCACGATGTCGGTGCGGAAGGCGTCGGCGATGATGGGCATGCGCGTGGCCCACGCGAGCCACTCCAGAACGTCCGCGCCGTTGACGAAGGTCACTGCATAGCCATAGGATTGCACCGCCTCGTGCAGGTTCGGCTGGGGGCGGTCTTTACGCGAGGCGGGACGCTGGTTCGCAAACCGTGCGCGCAGGTCGCGCAGCGGCGTCGCCCACGCGCTCCAGCCCTTTAGCCACGCTTGATTGTCCGCATACGGCGCAACATGGAACAGCAACTCGCCGCGCATGCGTCGCAGCACAATAGAAGGCTGTTGAATATGAGGGAATGTGATTTGCTCATCGATAAAGCTGAGCAGCTCGTACTCGATCGAGCTGCCTGTGGGGCTAAGACGCAGCCACACGCCGCAATAATCGGGATTGATCTCGCTGTTGGGCTGCACGGCGTAGGTTCGCCCCGTTTCGTCTTGCTCTTCGCGCCACGGCAGGGGCTGACGCAGATTCCCCGGTAGCAATACATGGTCGGAGAACGGATAGACGCCCACTGCGGGACGTGTGCTAAACCCCACCAGTTTGCCGCTCAACAGGGCGTCCTGCGCCCCGCGCGGCAGGTTCGCCAGCAACGCCAGCACTGTCGCTTCGGGCAGGAATTCGAAACGGTACTCTACAGGCGTTTCCTTGCGAATCGCCAGCATGGGATAGTAGCCCATCACTGTCGCCCGCTGGATTTCGTACGGCGTGTTCGCCTGTTGCCGCTGCGGGGCGCTGGCGCGATAGGCATCATGGAAAGGCATCTCCACCACCTCGCGCGCCGCCCGAATCAAGTCCTGTAGGGCTTGACGGCGGGCGTTGCGCACGGCGTTTAGGAAACGCTCCTCCTGCAGGCGCGTCTCGTCGGGCACATAAAGCATATAGCCGCCCTCCTCGCGCTCGCGCCACGCATAACGCAACAGCCCCGATAGTAGAGTCAGAATCTCGTGCGCGGGGCGGTTCTCCACGAAAATCGAGACCTTCTCGTGCTGGATGGCGTCTTGGCATCGCAGGGGGACGCCCGTGCGTCGAGAAACCTCGCGCAATACATCGCGCAGCGGCTCCAACTTCACCCACAGCGTGAGTTTAGTTTGGAGTTTCGGCTCGTCAGCTAACTTCACTTGCGCCAGTGCGCACACGCACAGCAACACTGCCCACAGAGTCAGCAACAGTCGCATCGCGAATCACCCTTTGTAAAATGCAAGACTGATTACAAAAGTCCTCCCAGTGTGTCATGGAGATGATTTACGGCTCACCGGACTTTATTCGTACGCGCCCGGGTTCAACAATCGTTAGATTGCCACGCGCTTTTTCTACTGGTAAATCCTCGTCGATAAGAAATCGCAACGGTTGGCTCATCGCTTTGCAGTGAGCGGGTAAAACTGCTCCGCCTCAATTAACTCGGCAGCGAACTGTAGCGCGGCGCGAATTTGTTTCAGGGTCAAGCCGTACTCATGCATGAGTTCTTCGAAGCTCATTCCGCCTGCCAGTTCCCCCAGCACCCGTGCCACAGGTACGCGCGTCCCCTCAATCACGGGCTTGCCGTGTTGAATCGTCGGATCCACAACCACTCGCGCTGGCATCGTCTCACCTGCCCAGAGTATACCCTTCAGGTACAATCCTCTCTGCTATGAAAACCGAGCTACCCCGTTGGGATATGAGCGTGGTCTATCCCGGGCTCGATTCGCCCGAATATGAGCGCGATTTTCGAAGTTTTGTGCGTGCGCTGGACGAACTGGAGGGCTTATTCGACGAGGCGCAGATTGACCGCACCGACGCGCCGCTGAACCCTGACCTCGCCGCGAGCGTGCTGGAGCGTATCCTGCCCGCCTACAACGCCCTGAACGACCAGGCGTGGACGCTAAGCGCGTATGTGTATGCGTTCGTGACGGTGGACTCGCGCGACGAGTATGCACAGGCGCGCCTGAGCGAGCTGGAGCGTCAATCGGTGCGCCTGTCGAAGCTCAGCACGCGCCTGACGGCGTGGGCAGGCTCGCAGGAGGTGGAGGCGGTTATTGAGCGGTCGGAGCAGGCGAAACAACACGCCTACTGGCTGCGCCGCGCCCGAATCGCCGCCGAGCATATGATGTCGCCCGCTGAGGAAGCCCTCGCCGCCGACATGCAACTCACCGGCGGCAACGCATGGAGCAAACTCTACGGCAACCTCACCTCGCAGATTCAGGCGGAAGTGGAAATCAAGGGCGAGAAGCAGACGCTCACGATGAGCATGCTGCGCAATCTGGCGTATGACCCCGACCGCGAGGTGCGCCATGCGGGTTATCAGGCGGAGCTGCAGGCGTGGGAGCAGCACGCGATGCCCATCGCCAGCGCGTTGAACGCGATTAAGGGCGAAACGAACTTGCTCACGCGACGCCGCGGCTGGGACAGCCCCCTGCACGCTTCACTGTTCCGCAACGCCATCGACGAGGCGACGCTGAACGCCATGCTGGACGCCGCCTACGAAGCGTTCCCGGACTTCCGACGCTACCTGCACGCCAAAGCAAGGCTGCTGGGCATCGAGCGGTGCGCATGGTACGACATCTTCGCCCCTGTGGGCAAGGAGCCGAAACGCTGGGAGTACGACGAAGCCGCACAGTTCATCATCGAGCAGTTTGCCACCTACTCGCAGAAGATGAGCGACTTCGCCCGCCGCGCGTTCGAGGAGCACTGGATCGACGCCCCGCCGCAGCCCGGCAAGCGCGACGGCGCGTTCTGCATGCGCCTGCGCAAGGACGAGTCGCGCATCCTCACCAACTACAAGCCCGCGTTCGGCGGTATGAGTACGCTGGCGCACGAGCTGGGGCACGCCTACCATAACCTGTGCCTCGCGGAACGCACTTACCTGCAACGCCAAACGCCCATGACGCTTGCCGAGACCGCCAGCATCTTCTGCGAGACGATTATCCGCCAAGCTGCGCTGCGCGACGCCGACCGCGAGGAGCAAATCGCCATTCTGGAAGCCTCGCTGCAGGGCGCATGCCAGGTGGTGGTGGACATCACGAGCCGATTTATTTTTGAGAAGACCGTGTTCGAGCGGCGCAACGAGCGGGAGCTGAGCGCGCGCGAGTTGTGTGAGATTATGCGCGACGCGCAACTGCAAACCTACGGCGACGGGCTGGACGAGAACGCCCTGCACCCCTACATGTGGGCAGCCAAACCCCACTACTACGGCAGCGCGTTCTATAACTACCCCTACATGTTCGGCTTGCTGTTCGGGTTGGGGCTGTACGCGCTGTATCTGGACGACCCCGACGGCTTCCGCGCCCGCTACGACGACCTGCTCTCACGCACGGGCATGGCGGACGCTCCCACTCTCGCCGCCGAGTTCGGCTTCGACCTGCGCACGCCCGCCTTCTGGCGCGGCGCATTTGACACCATCCGCAACGACATCAATCGGTTCGAGGAACTGGCGCGGGGTGGGTAGCAACACCCAAGTGACTGCTATACGAGATTCCTCGCCTTCGGCTCGGAATGACAAGTACTTTTGTGCGCAAACGGTTCTGTCATTCCGAGCGGAACGAGGAATCTCTTTCGGCATCATTTCTTGCAGGAAGCACTTACCAATCGGGTTTCGTTAAAACCTCCGTGAGGGGTACGCCTGCTGTTTTTGCCCTCACCCCCAGCCCCTCTCCCACGGCGTGGGAGAGGGG
>CAYYCA010000205.1:0-4474 GCA_964470265.1 uncultured Fimbriimonadales bacterium
TTTCGGCGCATGGAACGCGCGACGGAGCAGAGCGTGCATCAGATGACGCTCTGGCAGAATCGCGTCGCCACTGGCAAGCGCGTGGAGCAGCCGTCGGATGACCCCGTCGGCTCGGTACACGCGCTCGCGCTGCGCGAGCAAATCCAACAGATTGACCAGTACGGACGCAACATTCGCGAGGCGCGCCTGTTTCTGCAAGCTACCGAGCAGGCGTTCGCCGACATCGGCGAGATTCTGCACCGCACGCGCCAGATTATCACGCAAGGGGCGAACGACACCAACGACGCCGCCTCGCGTGAAGCGCTGGCGCAGGAGATCCGCGAACTCAAACGACGCCTGTTCCAAATCGGCAACCAGCGCCCCGACGGTGAGCGGTATCTCTTCAGCGGACAGACCGTGCATACCGCGCCGATTGATGTGGTGGGCGGCGTCGCCAGCTATGTGGGCGACGGCAACCCGCTGCTGGTCAACATCGCCCCCGACCGCACCATCGCCATGAACTTCTCGGGAACGCGCATCGCCGATTTGTATAACAAACTCACGCAGATTGAAAACAACCTCATCAGCGGCGCGGCGGCGCAACTGTCGATGGTGGATTTGCAAGACATCGAGCAGTTCCAAAGCGAGTTCCATCGCTACCGCGGCGAGGTGGGTGTGCGCCTGCGCGAGCTGACGAACTACGAGCAACTCCATATGAACCGACGCGACCAACTCACGGGCAACCTCGCCGATATTGAGGAAATCGATCTCGCCGAAGCGATTAGCCAGCTCAAACAGGCAGAACTGAGCTATCAGGCGTCTTTACAAGTTTTCACGCGAATCCAGAGTGTCAACCTGTTCGATTTCCTGCGTGGAGGTTAAGGAATGGAACTTGAAACCACACGATTCGGTACAATTACAATACAAGCGGACGATATCATCACCTTTGAGGACGGACTGGTGGGTCTTGGTCAGTATCGTCGTTTCGTCCTGATACGCCATGATAGCGAGGGTCCGTTCTGGTGGTTGCAATCGGTAGACGAGCCGAGTTTCGCGCTGCTGCTGATTGACCCATGGTACTTCCGTCCTGATTATGAGGTGGTGCTATCGGATGCGGAGGTCGAACAGCTGCGACTGAGCGAGTCGACGCCGAAGGCGGTGCTGACGACGGTCACCATCCCGTCGGGCAAGCCGCACGCGATGACTTCGAACCTGCTCGCGCCGCTGGTGATTAATACAGAGTTGCGCATAGGACGGCAGGTGATTTTAGATGACGAGCGCTATCACACGCGCCATCCGATATTGCAAGAGATGTGGCGCACTGCGCAAGCGGCGGAAGCCGCTGGCTAACCGTTCACGCCAGGGAGGGCTGTTTGTATGTTAGTTCTTACGCGCAAGGTTAATCAGAGCATCATGATTGGCGACGATATCGAGGTCGTCGTGCTGGAGGTGCGCGGCGAGCAGGTGCGCCTGGGCATCAAAGCGCCGCGTAATGTGACGGTGCATCGGCGCGAGATTTACGAAGCTATCCAGAAAGAGAACCTCCTGGCGGCGCAGGCGCAGCCCGAGGATGTGCCCGCGCCGAAAAAACAGGTGAAAAGCGCGTCATAATATCGAGTGGGGGTTTCAGGTGCATTGTCGGCGGGGACGCCGACACTGCATGACCGCGTTCGTAGGATCGGCGTCCCCGCCGACAATGCACCTGAAACCGCGATTGGTATAAGTCCCCCCTGATATGGAATATTCCCCCATGCCATGAAACCGATGGTGAAGGCGCTGGCAGTGGGGCTGATTGCCGCGGGGGTGGGGCTGGTTGTGGGCAGGATGCTCGCCCCGCAGCCCAAGCCAATCCCCGCCGAACCGCTCGGCAAACTGCAGTACGGCAACGAACTGTTTGCCAAAGGCAAGCTGCTCCCCCCGCCCGTCGACGAGATGACGCGCTACACGCTGGAGACTGAGGGGCAAAAGCCGTTCGCAGTGGTGGTCTCCTGCTCCGACTCGCGTGTGCCGCCAGAGCTAATTTTCAATCAGGGGCTGGGACAGCTTTTCGTGGTGCGCGTAGCGGGCAACATCATCAACGAGGACAACCTCGCCTCCATCGAGTATGCGGTGGAACATCTCAAAGCCCCCCTGATTGTCGTACTGGGGCATACGCACTGCGGCGCGGTCAAGGCAGCGGTTTCGGGCAAACACCTTGAGGGACATCTACCTCATTTGGTCGAACATATCACGCCTGTCGTGCGCCATGTACGCTCGACGCATCCCCACCTCAAAGACGAGGCTTTAATCGAGCGCGTGACTCAAGAAAATGTGCGCCACAGCATTCAAACCATTTACCAGCGCAGCGCAATCGTACGCAGATACTACGACATGGGCAAGCTGGAGTTTGCGGGCGGCGTGTATCACCTGCGCGAGGGGAAGGTAGAGTGGCTGAAACTGCCTGAGATGCTTGGGGGAAGTCCGGACGACGCGCGCGGGGCAAAATCGACAGCAAAGAGTCGAAAATCGCATTCCAGCGACGCTCATCACTGAGTCTGTCGAACCTAAAACGCGCCCCGTGAGCTGAGCATCCCCACCAAGAACAATAGTAGGTAGAGCGCGATATAACCGAGGCAGCATCCGCCCCACAGGATTGTCCCAATAATCCCAAGAATTCGCCCCGTTTCCACCTGAGAGCGCAGGCTGGGGTCGCCGAACCCTGCGTCCAGTTCGCGTCGCGCCGTGTTGCCCATAATCCATGCCGCAACGCCAAAGGGAACGCCAAGGCAGGGAACCGCTATCGCCAAAATGCCGAACACCAAGATTAGAGTTGCGTTGCTGCTGCCGCTGGACATGTCGTGCTCCTGCTAACGCCCGCTTACAGGTTCTGAGCCTGTTAGCCCCTCGAACGACTCGCCTGCGTGAGGATGCGTCTTGTCCTCGATGGAGGGTCCCCATGTGTCCTGCGCGAAGGGGATTTCCTCGCCGCCCAGCGGGAAGTCCTTGCGCAAGGGGTGCCCTACCCAATCGTCAGGCATCAGAATCCGCTTTAGGTTCGGATGCCCCTCGAAGGGGATGCCGAACATGTCGTACACTTCGCGTTCTGGATAGTTTGCGCCTTCCCAGATGCCCGTGACGGAGGGTACGCTCTCGCCTTCGTCTACGCGCACCTTCAGAAAGATGCGCTGGAAACTCACAGGCGAGTAGAGGTTGTATACCACCTCGAACCGCTTGGGTTTCTCGCCCTTTTCCCAGTGGGGTAGCCAGTCGATTGCTGTAACGTCGCTGATGTATAAATAGCTCAGCTCGCGGTCGTCGCGCAGCAGGCGGCACACATCCAGCAGGCGTTCCTTTTTCACATACAGCCAAGTGTCGCCTCGAAACTCGTAGACTTCCTCAATCGCGTCGGGGTACTGCGCGGCGATTTTCTGGTACTCGATGCGTTCGCTCATCGGCTCTCTCCTGTCAGCGCGGCGACGGGTTCTGGTTTTTCAACCGCAGGTTGCGGGGCGGGCTTCAGGCGGCGATGCTCCACCGGGTCTTCCCAGTCCAACGCGCCCTTTTTCCATTCGTACAGAAAGCTCACCAGTAGCAGCAGCGTGAACACGCCCACCACGCCAATCGCGAAGCTGCGCACATCGTCGGGCATATCGCGCAACGCCACAAAAAACGGATACAAGAAGGCAATCTCCACATCGAAAATGATGAACAGCATCGCGGTCAGGTAGAAGTGGATGGGGAACCGCTCGCGTGCGCTGCCGACGGGCGTGATGCCGCACTCGTAGGGCGATTCTTTGGCGGGCGTGGGGCGTTTGGGACCCAGCAGCCACGAACCGCCCACCATCACCGCGGCGATAATCGCCGCAATCACGAAGAGTATCAACAACGGTAAGTAGTCGCTTGGCATGGCGGAGGAATTATACCTGCACAATCAAAGTTGTTTGCGCCCTAAAAGTACTTCTAATGCGCTGCCGTCCTTCAGTCGGTAGGCGTAAAAGTGCGTGTCTACAGTCAGAACCTTCCGAATACCTGTCTCCTCCGCAGCGACAACTACCGAAGCGTCGGCAAAATCGATGCCTACATCCCGATATTGTCGCATAATCGTGCTGATACGTGCAAGGCTTTCAGAGGTGGGAACAAGAATCTGCAGGCTACTCGCCTCCCACATCTCCCAGAGTTTCTCGACGGCTATATATCCAATACGCTTCTGAAGGACGAAGCTTGCCTCGACAAAACAGGCAATAGGCGTCCATAGCTGCTGCGCACGCGACTGTTGAATCAACTCCGTACAGGAGTTGTGATAGGGGTCTCGGCGGTTCAAAATCGCTATCAGCGGTCCCGCGTCGCAGAGAATGGCTTCACTTGTCAGCATGCTCATGCTTCTCAGCAAGTATGTCAGCGAAGGTTTCCTTCACTGTGTCTGCGTGGGGAGCATCGGGGGCGTCGATGCATCCAATCCATGGCTTCAACCGCTCATACAAGGTCTGCTCCTGCTCAGCCGTTGGCGTTGGCTCAG
>CAYYCA010000206.1:0-4458 GCA_964470265.1 uncultured Fimbriimonadales bacterium
AGAGGGGGACAGGGGGTGAGGGCTGCGGTTTGTTTTATTTGAACCCCCAGTTGGTATTACGCGAACAAGACCTGTCATTCCAGCGTGGCAGGAATCTCGCCCAAATCGGCGAATCTTCATACCCAGAAAGGGTGAGAGCGATGCGAATCGCTGCAAGTATAGGTCTGTTGTTGACGGCGGCGCTGCTGATGACGGGCTGCGGCGGCGGGGCGCAGGTCGGGGAACAGCGCATCTGCTCGTCGGACACTTTCAAGCCGAACTATGTGCCTCAGCTGGAACGCCTGCTCTATTGGGAGCGCTTCCCCGTCACGGTCTACTTCGAGCGCGACGCGCACTATTCGGAGTACTATCGCACACTTGCGTTGCAGGGGTTCGACCAGTGGGTGGACGCAACAGCCGGCGTCGTGCGCTATCAGCTGGTGGACAGCCCCGACGCCGCGCAAATCAGGGTCTCCTTCAAGCCCGACACGCGCAACGGGCTGACCACCTATACCTACTATCCCAGCAGCGGGCGGCTGAAAAGCGCGAAAATCGAAATCGGCGTGCGGGGCAACAATCCCATCGATATCCGTAGCGTGGCGGCGCACGAGTTCGGGCACGCGATGGGCATCGGTGGACACAGTCCAAACCCCGACGATATGATGTATCCGAACTTCGTGTCGAGCGTGCCGTTGAAAATCACGCCGAGCGACCTGAACACGATGAAAACGGCGTACTGCAACTATTTTATTGGGCGTTCTCGCGTTGCGCCGCCCCCGCCGGAGGAGTCTCCAGTTGAGGTGACGATTGAGTGCCCCGCTTCTCCATAAGCAGTTTCAGCGCGCCGTCGTCGGGGAAGCGTTGCAACCCGCGCCATGCCCAAGTGCGCATCTTGCCCAGCTCGCCCAGCTTGTAGGCACGAAGCGCGAGCCAGCGGTAGGCATGCAGCAGTCCCTCCTGCTCAAAGGGGTTCGAGGGCGTCCACTCTGCCCCGTTCTCGATGGCTTTCAATAGATACTGCTCGCTGAGGTCGTAGCGTTCCGTGTAGAGCAGGTGATACCGGCCCAGCTCGGTGAAAATCGCAATGCTTTTGGGGTTCTGGCGCGCCCCCTCCTCCAGAAACGCCAGCGCCTGGGGCAGGTTGCGCTCGTTGTCAAACAAAATCATCTGCGCCCCGACCAGATAGCCGGGCACAAAGGTTGGGTCGACCCATGTCATAAAGCGGTAGAGGGGCAACACTTCGCGCACGGGGCGGTGGAAGTGATGGCGCACATCGAAATAGGGTTTGACATTCCGCTCGATGTCGCCCCAGAGCCAGCGCGGGTCGCGTTCAGGTTCGGGGATAACGCCTGTTTCGTCGTGATGCGCATGGAGGTCGTCCGCGCTGCTGGCGGCGTGCGCGGTTCCACGCTGCTTCTCGCGCTCGGTCATCGGGCGCAGGCGCACGCCGCCGTGGGTGTATTCATCGGTCTTCGCCCATAGATACCCCGCGATGCTGCCCCGAAACTCGCCGGCGACCGACGTCATCGCTTTCTTATCGTAGATGGTAAGCGCGTCCAAAGTTTCGGCGCGTTGGGTATGATACGGCGTCGCGAGGCGAATCAACACGCCGCTCGCAACCGCGCCGATTACGATTCCCGAAACCGCTAACATAGCCGACCAGCCGCCCATCACCTCTCGATTTTCGGCGTCTGGAGCGCAACGCTGCAGGGGATTGGGTAATCGCGTAAGCCCCCTGTAACAAACTGCCCCACTCGCGCGTTGGAATTATTACCTGCCTTCGCAGGACACTTTTCTACAAGGAGGTTATTGGCTATGCGAAATAACATGGCGTTGAACTGGGCGCGTGGTCTTGTTGTGTGTAGCATAATCGGGTTCGGGCTATGCATGGAGGGCGCGGCGAACCGCTCTTCTGCGCTGCCGAAGCCCAAACCCCAGTCGGTCGCCGCTGCGAAAGCGTCTGCCCCGCCAATCCGTAAGCCGATTCCTGCTGCGAAACCTGCCCCCAAGCCGCAGGGGGCGACGCCCGCGTCGAAACCATCCCCGACGCCCCCCTCACCAGCAGCGTCTCTTAAACTTGTCAGCTATGGCGCGAGTCGGCACGACTGGCTCACGCCGAACCTGTTTCCAAGCGAGGCAATTGAGGCGGTCGGCGTTGCGCCCTACCCCGCGAACGCGCCGTCGCGGGCGCAGGCGCGGGCACAGGCGCGCCGCGCCGCGATTCTGGATGCGCAGCGACAACTGGTGGAACAGCTCTACGGCGTGAACATCGTCTCGAACAGCCGTCTGAACGAGCGCGGGCTTCAAGAAAATGTGCATGCCAGCGCGCAGGGCATGGTTCAGGGCGCGCAAATCGTCGCCGAGCGCGACTGGGGCGACTCCTATGAGGTCACGCTCCGCTGGACTCCACCTGCGCAGCCTTCCAGCGCGCCGCCTGCGCCGTTGCCAGAGCCGCTTGACCCGCCGTACTTCGTGACGCCGATGCCTGCCGACCCGCGAGCGTATACAGGGGTTGTAATCGACGCGCGCGGGCTGGGACTGCAGCCCAGTATGTCGCCCCGAATCCGCGACGCCTACGGCAACATCCTCTGGGGCAATATGGAAATTGACCCCCAGACTGTGATTGAGTACGGTCTCGCGGGCTGGGCGCGCACCGAGAGCGACCTCAACCATTCCACGCTGCGCTCGCGCCTTGGCGAGTACCCCCTCTGGATTAAGGCGATTGGCGTACAGGGCGCAGCGCGCAACGAGGTTATCTTGTCGCAGGAGGACGCGGAGCGGCTGCTCTTTCAAAACTCGCGCAGTCGCTTCCTGAATCGGCTGGCGGTGGTGTTTCTTTACTGAAACTCGTTATAAGTTCTAATACCGACTAGGGTTTCAGATGTCGGCAAATACTCCCTCATCTTACCCTCATCTCCTGACCCCCCTCTTCCAAAAGGTGAGGGGGGAACCCCTAAGGCGCGTGGGCGTCAGGCTCCCCTCTCCCTCTGGGAGGGGGGCTGGGGGTGAGGGTGAAAAAGGATGGGTGCGCCGCTACTGTCCATTCACGGCGTCTAAAGCCCCGATTGGGAGAGTATCCCACTCTTGGCAACGGCGTCAAAAAAACGCCCATTTTTTCCAAAACACGCCCCCAACTGGCAGGAATTCACGCCAAAATCGATGTATAATAGAAGTGCGTTGAAGCGTTTCAATTCAACGCGAAGGAGGTTTACAGCGATGAAGCATCCATATTGGCTTGGGGTTTTACTCGGCGCGTTCCTTGTGGCGAGCGCGCCCGCGCAGATTATCTACTCGTTCGAGACCGAAGACCTGCATGGCTACGCCGACGACGCTGGCGACGGCTGGCAGGTGTTCCGCGCTCAGATTGGCGTGACGCACGGCGAGTACTCGATGGGCGTTCGATGGCCCGACAATGCAGGCGGCTTTCGATGGCTGTTTGGCGACGGCAACCGCGACGCCCTACTCCCCTACCTGCAAATCAGCAAGAAACTGCTTCTGGACGCGACCGTGCCCGAAGGGCGCAGCGTGCCCTGGACGAATATGATTGTGTCGCTGAACGACCCGCAACATGAATGGAGGGAGACCCCGTTCTCCTTCGGGCTGCCCCGACAGGCAGGCACGCGCACGGTCCTGATCGACCTAGAATCCCTGCCACTCCCCGATCCGAATGTCGAGTGGTTCCAGCTCAATCTCGGTCTCAACGCGGGCGCGTCGCATGAACTCTATTTTGACAACCTGCGCTTGTACCGACCTGCCTGCGAGATGATGGCGTTTACCTTTGACAACGACCTGCAGGGGTTCAACATCGGTACGGGTCAGGTGGGCATCACGCTCAGCTGGGAAAACGGCAAGATGCGTGCGACCAGCACGGGTGGGTTCAAGTGGCTGTTTAACGGTAACGAGGACGGCAGCGTGCCCAACCTGGCGGCGATGGTGCGTCGCGGCGACCTGGTGGTGATGGATGTAACGATTGTCTCCGCGCCGCCGGCAGGCTGGGGCAACATGATTATGTCCATCAACAGCCCTGCTGGCTGGGGGCAGTCGGACTACACGGCGGAAATCGCGATGGGTTCGAACACCTTCACCCGCACGATTGCGCTGGACTATCGCGGCGTCGCGCTGCCTGGTGACGATAACCCTGAGTACTGTCTGCTGAACCTGGGCATCAACTCGGGCGGTCCGATGACCATCGAGATCGACAACATCCGCATCTACCGCCGTGCGATTGAGGGCGATGTGAACTGCGACGGCTGCGTGGACGACGCGGATCTGCTGAGCGTGCTGTTCGAGTTCGGCAGCACGGCGATTACCCCCGCGGATGTGAACAACGACCGTGTGGTGGACGACGCCGACCTGCTGACCGTGCTGTTCAACTTCGGTCAGGGTTGCGGGTAATACCAACTGAGGGTTCAAGTGAAACAAACTGCAGCCCTCACCCCCTGCCCCCTCTCCCGCGTCGCGGGAGAGGGGGAACGCCCC
>CAYYCA010000207.1:0-4456 GCA_964470265.1 uncultured Fimbriimonadales bacterium
CGTAGCGTCGGCGTCCCGCCGACGACTCGCAACACTTGAACTCGCGATTGGTATAATACGCCTATGCAACGCACAGCACTCTACGAAGCGCACCTTCAGGCGGGCGGGCGCATGATTGAGTTCGCGGACTGGGAGATGCCCGTGCAGTACGCCGGGATTATTCAGGAAGTTCAAGCCGTGCGTCAACAGTGGGGCATGTTCGATGTGAGCCACATGGCGCGCGCCTATTTTCGGGGCGGCGACGCCCTCGCCTTCCTGAGCCGACTCGTTCCCTCAGACCTCAGCAAAGTCGCGCCGATGATGGGGCAATATACTGTGCTGACCAACGAGCGCGGCGGCGTGGTGGACGATGTGATTATCTACCAGATCGCGATGGACGAGTATCTGATGGTGTTCAACGCCGCGAACCGCCAGAAAGACCTGAACTGGTTCACCCACTGGCTCGGCGCATGGCAAATGAAAGTCTCCATAGACGACCAGACGGAGCAGACAGTAATGCTGGCGGTTCAGGGACCTGAGGCGACAGCGCGTCTGAGCGCGATTCTGGGCGCGCCGCTGGAAGGAACGCCGCGTTTCGGGGCGCGTTTCGTGGAGTGGGACGGGGTGCGCCTTTTTGCGGCGCGCACGGGCTACACGGGCGAGGACGGTTTCGAACTGATTGCCCCTGCAGAGGTAGGGACGCGCCTGTGGCGGACGCTTCTGGAAGCGGGCGCGACTCCCTGCGGGCTGGGCGCGCGCGATGTGCTGCGCGTAGAGGCAGGGCTACACCTCTACGGACACGAACTGACCGACGAGACGAACCCCATCGAAGCGGGACTGGGCTGGCTGGTGAGCGACCGCCTGAGCTACCTCGGCGCGGAGGTCATCCAGCAGGTTAAGCAATCAGGTCCGTCGCGGAAACTGATGGGAGTTCGTTTGCAGGAGCGCGGCGTGCCCCGCGAGGGCTATCCTGTGCTGATCGAGGGACAGCAGGTTGGAACGCTCACCAGCGGCGTCTACTCGCCCACGCTGGAGCAGGGCATCGGGATGGCGTATCTGCCTGTGGAGTACGCCAAAGCAGGAACGCCCTGCGCAGTGGAGATACGCGGGAAGGCAGTTCCCGCAATCGTCAGCACGAGGCGGTTTTTGAAAAGCTGATTGCCCAAATCGCTTTTGACCACTGCTTCGCCTTTTGTGATTATTTGGATGTTCTGTCCCCCCTTGAGGTTCTCCCCGCTTCGCGAGGGGAACCGAAAAGCGCGCTGGTTCCCCCTACGCAGTAGGGGGAACCTCAAGGAGGGGGTTCCAAAGATTGACGCGAGGCAAAACACTAACGATACCGAATGAGAGTTTAGTTAGCCTAGCTCGTCGGCGGGGACGCCGACGCTCCGCGAAGCGCGTTCGTAGCGTCGGCGTCCCGCCGACGATTTACGCTGCTTGAACTCTCGATAGGTATAGAACCCGTAGGACGCTGAATGACAGCGTGCAGAGGGGCGCGCGACTGAACCGTAGGGGCGCGTCCGCGACGCGCCCCGCAGTCGAGGAACAATTTTTCTGCGAGTGGCCTCTAGGCTACCGTCCCCTACTGGGCGGTGGTGGCGTCATCGGCTGACCCTGTTGGGGCGGCTGAACCTCTTTCGCGTCCTTCGGCGGTTTGAACTGGAAGCGCGACGCGGGAATCGGTTTATCGAAACTCACATACTGGAGGGTAGCCGTCGCAGTGGTCGTTCGCTCCATGGGCTGAGCGTTGTTGCCCTGCCCGCTCTGCATGCGTTGGGTTTCGGTATACTCCACGCGATAGACCAGACGGTCTTGCGCCCCGACAAAGATGCGCGTCACCGTGGAGCTATTATTGCGCTTCTGGCGAATTTCAACCACCTGCGCCTGTCTGCCTGATACGGTCTGGGTTCCGCGCATCTGAAACTGGGTGTCTGGCCCCATCTTGTCCAGATCCTGATCCAGAAAATTCAGGAGCATCCCTACCACGCCCAATAACTGCGCCGTCGAGCTTCCTACATCAGCAGGCACAGGCATCTTAATGTACTCTTTTGCGTTGGGGTTGTAGAGATACGCCGTTTTGCCGTCTGAGTAGAATTCTTGGGTGACAGCTCCGCCCGAGCTGAGCTTCGCCGCGATGCGATTGGGACGCTGTATCGCGAAAGCGGAAGTAATCTGCTGTTTCATCGAGTTCGTTCCCAACCTCATCTCGACGGTCATATCGACCTTCATGTCCCAGGACTTGGCGTTGCGGTACTTCTGTTGGACCTGTTTGAGGAACGCTTTCGCATCCTGCTGGGCAACGCCAATCGCCGTCGCCGCCAACGCCACTACTGCAATCCATAGAGTTCGAATCATCGTCGTCTCCGTACATCGAACTATACCCGAAACGGGTACAATCTGTTCCCGTTAGGAGGCGTTTATCGATGGCGATTGTGGAGGTAATCGTACCGCAGTTAGGCGAAGGATTGCAGGAAGTGCGCGTGACGCGCTTTTTGAAGCAGCCCGGCGACCGCGTCGAACGGGATGAGCATATTTACGAAATGGAAACCGACAAAGCGAATGTCGAAGTAGAGAGTCCCTATGCAGGCGTGATTGTGGAGTGGCTGGCGAAGGAGGGCGATATTTTACCGATTGGCGCGCCGATTGCGAGGATGGAGGTTGAGGGCGTGGTGGAGGCGGCGTCGCCTGTGTCGCATGCGCCGCAGTCTGCGCCGACGCCGAGCGCGCCCGCCGCGCCGCCCCGCGAGCCAGTTGGCGTTGGCGCACGCCTTGAACTCATAATCCCCCCGCGCACCCGCGCCTACGCACGGCAGAAAGGCATCTCGGAGGAAGAGCTGCGCCGTATCCCCGCCGCGTCGGGCAACAAACTGATGCCGGAAGATATCGACGCCTACTTAGCAGGACGCTCCGAAACGGCGGCGACCGCCGAGTATGTGGACTACCCCCTCCCACAGCAGCAGCGCGCCTTCATCTATCGCATCAAGCGCAGCAGCCAGCTGGTCGTACCCGCCGTCTTGCGTCGCCCCGCGCGCTGGGACGCTGTGCGGCGCGTGGTCGAGCAGTTCAAGTCCACGCCCAACGCGCCTGTGCATCCTTCCGAGTTTCAGGTGTTCGCCTACTGCGCAGCGCAGGCGACCCTGCAGCACCCGAAATTCCGCTCGCAGCTCGTAGGTGAGGACACGCTGCGCCAGTATCCGCATGTGAATCTGGGGATTGCCGTTGCGCGTCCGGGCGATGAACTCGTGACCGCGCTGGTCAAAAACGCCTCCGCGCTGGATTTTGTGAGTTTCGTGCGCACCCTGCAGAGCCAGATTCGCAAAGCGCGCGCGGGCGAGGATCAGGCGGACGCCAGCATCCAGCTCCTGTTGACCTATATGGGCGGCTATCAGATGGTGGACGCCATCCCCGTGTTGGTGGCTCCCGCCGTCGCGATTCTGTTTGCGGGCGAGGCGTTCCCCGTGGAGGGCGTCCCCCATGTGAACCTCGTGCTGACCTTTGACCATCGCCTGATTAACGGGGTCGGCGGCGCGGAGTTCCTCAACGCCGTAGCGCAGAACTTAGAGAACGCCGAGACGCTTGTCCAGAGCGGGATGGCGGGTTAGCGCAGCGGCATAGTCGGAGCCTGAGCGTGGGCGCGCTGCCCACGCTGGCTCGGCGGGAGCAGGGTATTGACAGCACATCACAAACGCGCGGAATGGGAGGTCGTGATTCTTGGAACGCTGGTCGTGGCGTTCCTGTTCGCGTACTACATCCAGCCCTACTCGGTGGAGTCGCTGCGCTGGCTGGGCGTGCAGCGCGAGCACGCCGCCCCCCGCGACTGGAACGAATACATCCTGGTCAGCTCGCTCGGCTTGCTCTGGCTGCCCACCCTGACGCTGGCGTTTTTCGGCAAGGGCGAACTCAGCCAGTACGGGCTGGCGCGGGGCGATGGCAAGCTGGGCGCGCTCTACGCGCTGCTGATGTACCTGGCGATGTTGCCCCTGCTGTTCTATGTCGCCCAGCGCCCCGATTTTCAGCAGTATTATCCCCTCGATAAGCGCGTACTGACCGACCCCGTCTACGCCGTCTACTTCCAGCTGGCGTATGGCTACTACCTGTTCTGCTGGGAGTTCTTCTTTCGCGGGTTTTTGACTTTTGGGTTGTACCGCTGGATGGGCTGGTGGGGGATTGGGCTGCAGGCGGGCGCGTTCGCGCTGTTGCATTACGGCAAGCCACTGCCAGAGGTCATCGGCTCCTTCTTCGCCGCGCTGATCCTCAGCTGGGTCGCGCTGCGGGTGCGCTCATTTCTGCCCTGCTTCTGGGTTCACTGGGCCGTGCATATGACGCTGGAGGGGATTCTAATTGTGCAGGGGCGGGGGTGATAATACCGATCGAGAGTTCAATTAGTGCCAATCGTCGGCGGGGACGCCGACGCTACGCGAAGCGCATTCGTAGCGTCGGCGTCCCCCTGACGATTGGCACTAATTGAACCGCCAGC
>CAYYCA010000208.1:0-4441 GCA_964470265.1 uncultured Fimbriimonadales bacterium
AAGGGCGCACGCCGCGTTGTTGAACCTAAGCCGTGTACCCTTATCAGACCTTAAGGAGGGGGCGAGGCGATGCGGAACGCCGTCATACCGAAAGGAGGTGTTTTCACTTTTGAGGCGCTTTTGAATCATCCAGCAGGAATCCCTGCCCGCGCCCCGAACCCGTCCAGTGTGGTCACGACGCAGGCGTTTGAGTTAGACTTGGACAGCGACGGCATCATCGAGACCGTGCAGTTTACGCCGCGGGGGGAACCGTTCCTGCGGGTGTACCGTGCGGGGCGGTTGCTGTGGCAGTGGGGCAAGGCGCATTGGCAGGCGTGGAAGGCGCAGGTCATCGACCTCGATGAAGACGGCTACGCTGAGTTTGTTGTGGGGGTGAACCGCCGCACGCGCTGGTATCCCGATCCTCAGAACACAATCCATATCTACGGCTGGACGGGGCAGTACGGCTATGCGAAATGGCTGGGGTCGCGTCTTGGCAGCCCGCTGAAGGACTTCGCGCTGGCGCGTTTGCATCCCAGTCAGCCCATCCGCCTCGCCACGCTGGAGCGCAACCGCCAGAATCAGCCCTTTGTGCGCGTCTACCGCTGGAGCGGGTTCGGCTTCGTCGCGCTCTGGCAAAGCGAACCAGTCGGCGAACCCGCACGCCTCGAACTGCGCAACGACACTCTCTACCTCGTCAGCCGCCAGTGTATCCGCGCCCTGTTTCAACCCGACGCGCGATTGAACTTCACGCTTGAAGAGGTACAACGCGATGCGCCTGCAAACGAAACCTTTCGATCTGAATCAACTCGCTAATGGCAATCAGTTCCGCATCCCCGAGTCCGCTCGCGCGCTGCTGGAGCGGAACGGCTTCGTCCTTCAGGAAGCGCGCTGGGAACAGCCCTTCTTCGTCTATGAGGAGAACGCCTATAGCAACATCCCCCACTTTATCACATTGGACTCGGTGCTGCACCTGTATCATCTGTTTTTCCAGTTTGCGTTGCGCCGTCTGGAGGAGCGCGCGCTCGCGCCGCGCCTAACGCAGTTCACACGGCGTCTGCTCGCGCAGTGTATTCAGACCTATCGGCAAGTCGACACACCCGCGCTCAAAGACGCCGCGCTGCGCAATGTGGCGTATGTGGGCGTGGCGGCGCGCCTGCAGAACCTGAACGACCCGCTGCCTGAGCCTGCGCTGGCGATGGTTCGCAAAGAGCTGGCGCTCGTCCGAGCGCACAGTCGCCTCGCCGAAGGCGCGATTCTGCCCTACGCCATCGACTACTCGCAGTTTGCTGTGCGCGGACACTACACGCGTACCCCTGCACTTCAGCGCTACTTCCGCGCGATGATGTGGTTCGGGCTGTTCCCGTTCGCGCCGAAGCGACTGTTGCCCGACATGCGGCGTGAGCCAACGCCCACTCCCGTTCGACAGGCGTTGCTGCTGACGGACGCACTCTACCGAGCCAATCTGGTCGGCGACTGGCAGCAACTGATGACGCCCATCGACTTCTTCGTGGGCGGGGTGGACGACCTGACCCCGCCCGAAGTCCGTCGGCTTGCCGAGCGCGTCTATGGCAAGCACCCCACCCTGCGCAGCTACGCCGACTCGAAGCGGTTCGAGGCGTTCTTTACGGAGTTCCAGAAAGTGCGTCTCGCGGGAATCCGTCCGAAGTTCGCGTCGATGCGGGGCGACCTGCCGCCGCTGCCCGACCCCGACTCGCCCCAGATGCGCTTGCTGGGACAGCGCTACATCCCCGACAGCGAAGTGTTGCAGGAGCTGAGCGACCCGCTCCATCGTCCTGTGCCGAGCGGTCTCGATGTGATGGCGACTCTGGGCAGCGCACGCGCGGCGACCCATCTGGACGCGAAACCCGTGCAATGGGATCAATATCTGCCCCGACGCCGCCAATTGACCGAACGGTTCGCCGCGCTGGGCAAGCGCGACTGGACGCGCAACCTCTACTGGGGCTGGCTCTGGGTGTTGCGAAGCATCGTCGCGCAGGGACAAGAGAACCTGCCGTCCGTATTCCGCACCGCTGCCTGGCAGGACAAGAGCCTGCAAACCGCGCTGGCGTCGTGGGCGCAGCTGCGCCACGACACGATTCTCTATGGCAAGCAGTCGGTGGTGGGCGCAGAAGGCGACAGCGAAATTCTGGACACTGAATACACGCGCTATCATTATGTGGAGCCGAACCTCGAAGCGTGGCGACGGCTGCTGGAACTGACACGGATGACCAAACAATTACCGTTTCTGGATAAGCTCCTGCGCGACAAGCTCAACGACCTGGAAAGTATCGTTGCGTTCCTGCGGGAAATGGCTCGCAAACGGCTTGCGGGGCAGCCCTTGACCGAAGACGAACAGATCCGTCTGCGCTTCATCGGCGGTGAGATGGACTTTCTCGCGATAACCGTCGTCAGCGACGGGACGGTCACTCGTTGGTTCGAAATCACGCATCCCGCCGACCGCCGCATGGCGTGCATCGCGGATGTGCACACCGCGTTCGACCGCAAGCCCGATGGGTTGGGCGATGTCGCGCTGGAAGTGGGCGTCGGCTGGGCGCACGAAATTTTCGTGATTGTGCCCGTGGAGGGCAAGCTGGCTCTCACCCGCGGCGCGTCGTTCAGCTACTACGAGTTCCTCCAGCCCGTCAACGAGCGGCTGACCGACGAGCAGTGGCAACGCCTGCTGGGGGCAGAGGATGTGGAAAGCGAAACGGACGAGGACGCGTCTGCGCCGCCCACCCGCACAGCGACTCGCACCAGCCCGCCGCCTCAGCCCGAATGGGTTCGCCCGCTCTACACCGCAGAACCCATCCAAATCGTGCCCGCCCCACTGGGAAACGAGGGTGAAGACGCCATGTAATCTGCCATAATAGAGTCCTATGCCTGAAGTTCGCTGGGACATCATCACGGAAGAGCGCGTGATTATCGCGACGGAGCGCAGCCGTCGCCCGCACGACTTCAAGAAAGCCGACGCGCCCACCGAGCCGAAACCCGAGTTGGTCGCGAGCTGCCCCTTCTGCGTGGGGAATGAGACGATGACCCCGCCCGAAGTGGACGCCTTCCGCGAGGCGGACACCGAACCGAACACGCCCGGCTGGCATGTGCGCGTCGTGCCGAACAAGTTCCCCGCGCTCGCGCCCGAAGGCGACCTGAACCCCCGTGCGCAGGGGATTTACACGCTTTCTGACGGCGTCGGCGTGCATGAAGTCCTCATCGAGACGCCCCGTCACAACGAGACGCCCGTCCGCGCGTCGGCGCAGCAGTGGTTCGAGGCGCTGCGCATGTACCAGCGTCGCCTGCAGGTGCTTTCGAACGACCCGCGCCTGAAAACGCTGCTGATTTTTCGCAACGAGGGCAAGGCGGCGGGCGCGTCGTTGGAGCATCCCCACTCGCAACTGGTGGGGCTGCCCTTCGTACCGCCGGTGTTGCAACGGCACATCGAGGGCGTGCAGCGCTATCGCAACCGGTACGGACGCCATCCCTTTGAGGCGATTCTGGAGCAGGAGCTGCGCGAGGGGGTGCGCGTGGTGCGTCAGACGGAACGGTTCCTGCTTTATGCGCCGTTCGCCTCCCGCGCGCCGTATGAGTTAGCCCTTCTGCCGCTGGAGCCTGTCGCGCGATTCGAGAGCCTGCCCGACGAAACGCTTCATGAGTTCGCGGAACTGCTCCGGGACGCCCTGCGCCGTCTGCACGCCGTGCTGAACGACCCGCCCTATAACTTCATGCTCTTCACTGCGCCAAACGGCTACGAAGCGGAGTTCTGGATGCACCTGCGCATTGCGCCGCGCCTGAGCATCGATGCGGGCTTCGAACTCGGCTCGGGCGTCGGGATCAACATCACCGCGCCCGAAGACGCCGCGCGGTATCTGCGCGAGGCGTCAGGTACAATCCCTGCATCATGAAGTGTCCTGTGTGCAACCTCGAGCTGCAGATTGCGACGCGAGCGGGCATTGAGATTGACTACTGTCCGAACTGTCGGGGGGTATGGCTGGATCGGGGCGAGTTGGACAAGATTATCGAGCGCCATGTGCAGGAGATGCAGAGCCTGAGGCGGGGCGCGCCGCCTCCCTACACGCCTGAACCGCCGCCTGCCCAAACCTATCGCGCCGAGCCGCCGCCCGCGCGCCGCCCCTACGAGGACGACGACGATTATTACTACGACGACCGCAAACGCAAACGGCGCAAGAAACGCGACTGGCTTGAAGACCTGTTCGATATTTTCGATTGAGAGGCTGTGTAAGAAATCAGACCGCAAGTTCACGGAACCGCAAATCATGCGCTTTTGAACAGGCGGCTGAAGCTGTTCCTCTGCAAACGAAGCCCGCCTGCGCGGGCTTGAGCTGACGCAGGTCGGCTTCGCTTGCGGAGGAACGGCTTCAGCCACCCATTTCCTAAACAGTCTCTGAGGGTACTTATACCCACTGGGTTTTCAAGTGCATCGTCGGCGGGACGCCGACGCTAC
>CAYYCA010000209.1:0-4436 GCA_964470265.1 uncultured Fimbriimonadales bacterium
AGAAGCGTTGGGCGATGCGCCAGAGGGCGTCGCGCGTGTTGGGGACGAGGTAGATTGGAACCTCACCCCCCCACCCCCCCTCTCCGTTTACGGAGAGGGGGGGTGGGGGGGTGAGGTTAGATTCCTGCGCCAGTATTGCCGCCGCCCCACGCGCCATCGCATCCGCAATAAACTGATGCCCATCGTGCGTGCGCCCCACAATCGCCACGAACAGGTCGCCGGGCTGCACCTTGCGCGAGTCGACAGCGAACCCTGTAATCTCGGCGTCGCCCTGCGCCCAGAGAATTGGCAAGCCCTGCATCAGTTCACTCAGTCGCATTATCTCACCCTGTGCGCACCCCGCGCGATGGGGGTGTGCGCGTGGTCTCACGGCGTGTGGACGGAATCCGCCAGTACCACATTAGAAACTGCGCCACCTGACGGAACGCAGGCGCAGCCACCTCGCCGCCGTAGTAGCCGTTTTGGGGTTCGTCCGCCATCACCAGGATTACGGCGCGGGGGTTATCGGCAGGCACAATCCCCACGAACGAGGCGATATACTTACCTTTGGCGTAGCCGCGTCCGCCCGGTAAAGCTTTCTGCGCCGTGCCCGTTTTTCCCGCTACCCAGTAGCCCTTTACCTGTGCCTGTTTGCCCGTGCCCTCTTCCACCGCGCGTACCAGTCCGTTCAGCACCAGGCGGGCGTGTTCGGGGGCGACAATCTGTTCGGGCGGTTTGCGCTCAATCGGCGGGTTCAACACGATGCGCGGGGCAATCCAGCGTCCCTCGTTCGCGAGTGCGCCGTAGGCGGCGGTCAGTGCGAGCGGCGTGGTCAGCAGCCCCTGCCCGAACGCGAGGTTCGCCGCGCGCAGTTCCCTGCCCCACCGCACCTTGTCGGGCGGAATAGTGCGCCCCACCTCCTCGTAGGCGAAGCCCGCTCCCATCGGTTCGAACAGGTGGAACCGTTTCAGCGCGTCGTAGATGCCCGTGAGGCGCGCCCGCAACCCCATCTGCGCCATCGCCACGTTGCACGAGTAGCACACCACATCGTCCAGCGACTGGTTGCCGTGCCGTTTGCCTTCGCTGCAGCGGATGCGCCGTTGGTCAATCACAATTGCGCCGTTGCAGTGGAAGCGGCTGTCGGGGCGCAGCAACCCCTGCCCCATCAGCGCGGCAACCACCAGCGGCTTGATGGTGGAACCCGGCTCATACAGAAACTCCACCGCGCGGTTGCGCATCGGCTCCAGCGCACGGTCGCGCTCGGCGGGCGTGTCGTTGCGCGGTCTGCGTAGCCCTGCGCGGGTCGCAAGGTCAAACGTCGGGCGGTTCGCGATTGCCAGCAGGTCGCCCGTACGTGGGTCTAACACAATTATTAATGCGCCCTTCGGACGGTGTTTGCGCCAGAGCTGTTCCAGTGCGTCCTCTGAGGCTTGTTGGATGGCCGTGTCGAGGGTCAGCTGCACAGGTTCGCCGTCTCGTGGAGGCGTGCGCTCGCGGATTGCCTCAGGTATCAATAGCCCCCCTTTTGCGCGTTCGCCCTGTTCACGACCGTTGATGCCTGCAAGCCGCTTATTATAGCTACGCTCGATGCCGCTGGCCGCCACGAGGCGATCGCCGCGCTCCTTATCTTCTATAGGGTCAGTTAACCCAATCACCTGCGGCGCGATGGAACCTTGCGGATAGCGGCGCAGGGGCGTATACTCAGGGTCGATGCGCGGTCGCTCGCTCGGCGGGAGACGCTTGAACAAGGTCATACACTCCTGCTCGAGCGCCTTGTAGCGAGAAAGCGGGGCGCGAGCAATTCGCAGGTAGCGTTTCCGTATCGCTTGCGCTTGCAAAATTTGCGCTCGCCAGTAGCTAGCGTCTTTCCCCAAATGCTTCGCCAACAGCTGCGTGAAGGCGTCCACTTCGCGGATGCTCATCGGGTCAATCGTGACACGGCAGTAGATTTCGCTCTGTGCGAGGGGGTTTCCGTATCGGTCTAAGATGGCGCCGCGCGCGGCAAGGAGCGGGCGGTCTACCAAGCGGCGTTTTTCGCCCTCCTCGCGCAGCTTGGTATGCTGGAAGCCTTGCAGCTGGACGAGTCGCCCCACAATCGCTGCGCCGCCAGCTGCCAGCAAGCCGCGCGCAATCCCGATGCGCCGCAACTCCTCCGCTTTCAGGCGCACCACCGCGTGGCGATTGTGCGGAATCGACTTCGCCATAGCGTCTCCTAATTGTTCGTGTGCATCGCGACGGGCGTCTTCGGCGCAGTGGGTGTGTCCAGCCCAATCACGGTCAGCTCAGGTTGGGTCTCCACGCGCACCATGCCCGCCTGCTCCGCCCAGCGGTTCAGCGCAACCTCGTTCGTGTACACGGCGATTTGCCCGCGCAGCTTCTCGATGTTCAGTTTCACGCGGTCGATCTCGCGGCGCAGTTGTTCGCGGCGGGCGGTCTCGTAGTTCAGCATCGCCAGCGCGCCCATCCGCGCCGAGACGGTTAGCAGAATCAGCATCATCGGCGCGACGATGAGCCAGCGCGGCGTGGGTTTGCGTTTGCGTACAGGTTTCGAGCGCGGCGCAGGTGCGACCGCAGCGCGATTGGCTCGTTTCACAGGCTGTCCCTTCGGTTTCGGTTGCATGGTCGTCGGCATAGTTCCTCCCTCTGCCTACGCCACACGCCGCGCGGCGCGTAGTTTCGCGCTGCGGGCGCGTGGGTTGTCTTGAATCTCCGCTTCGCTCGGCTCTAACGGCTTGGGGGTCAAAACCTCCAGCACGGGCGTGGGCAGTCGCTCCTCCCCTGCCCCGCCGACGCCCACCGGTTCACGGGCGCGCTGCGCTAAGTTGCGAAAGGCGTGCTTGACCGCTCGATCCTCCAGCGAGTGGTACGCCAGCACGCACATCACGCCCCCCACTTTCAGGCAGCCCGCCATCGCCTCGAACGCAGGTTGCAAGTCCTCCAGCTCGCGGTTCACGGCAATCCGAATCGCCTGAAAAGTGCGCGTGGCGGGGTGGATGCGCTTTTCCTGAAACTTTTTCGGCACGGCTTCCAGCACCGCCGCCGCGAGGTCGCCCGTGGTGTTCATGCGTCCCTGGTCGCGCCTGCGGATAATCGCGCGTGCAATCGGCTTTGCCCAGTGTTCGCCCCCATACTCGCGCAGGATGCGTATCAGGTCGTTCAGCTTGATGCGCTGCAGCAGGTGGTAGGCAGTGGTGGGCTGTTCCCTATCGAGGCGCATATCGAGCGGCGCGTCGTAGCGGAACGCCAGCCCGCGCTCAGGGTCGTCCAGCTGCACGCTGGAGACGCCCATATCCACTAAAATTGCGTCCACTTGCTCTATTTGCAATTCGTGCAATACTTCAGGTAAATTTCTGTAGTCCGCGTGGACGAAGTGAACTATGCACGGCGCGTCGGCGAGGTTCTGTTGGGCGAGTTCGAGCATCGAGGCGTCGCGGTCGAGCGCAATCAGCGTTCCGTCTGCGCCCAGTCGTTCCGCCAACACGCGCGCGTGCCCTCCTGCCCCGACCGTGGCGTCCACCGCCACGCCCCCCGCAGGCGGGTTCAAGAACTCCATCACCTCGCGCACCATTACTGGCTTGTGCATGTTAGATTCCTATCTCCGAGGCGTATTGCATCAGCTCGGCGCCGTTGCTCAGCGCCTCGTCCATCAGTTTATCGAACTGTTTCTTCGCCCAGATTTCCACGCGGTTCGCGCAGCCCATAATCACCACTTCCGAATTCGGCTCGATTTTCGCCCATTCGCGCAGGTCTTGCGGAATCGCCACGCGCCCCTGATTGTCAGTGGTCACCTCCATCGCTGCGCTGAACAGGAACCGTTGCAGCTTAATCTTGCGTGGGTCAAAAGTCGACCCTTGCTCGAATCGTTGCGCCAGTTCACTCCAGCGTTCGCTGGTGAACACGAACACGCAGCCGTCGAACCCGCGCGTCATGGTGAAGCGCTCGCCCAGGCTCGCTCTGAGGCGCATTGGGATAATCACGCGCCCCTTATCGTCGACTGCTATCGTGCTACCGCCTTGAAACAGCGCCATCGGTGTAAATCACCACCCAGTCTCCACTGAGCCTCCACTGGGTCTCCACTTGCTAATATTTTAGCACATTAAGGCGGTTTTGTCAAGGGTTTTGCCCCCACTTTGCCCAAGAATTGGGGCAATTTGGGGTGAAATTGCCCATATGTGGGGGTTGACGAGGCAGGAATGGGGGGCTGGGTGGTGGTCTGCAAATCGCATTTGGGGGTAATGAACGCCCACCGGTCGGGGCACGGCGCTGCCGTGCCCCGACCAGGTGGTGGTCTGCAAATCGCATTTGGGGGGTAATGAACGCCCGCCGGTCGGGGCACGGCGGCGCAGTGCCCCTACACCCCGTGCCGTCCCCGCACAACACCGTTGTTCCCGTTCCCCACCCTCCGTACGGGCACGGCGCCGCCGTGCCCCTACATCCCGTGCCGTCCCCGCACAACA
>CAYYCA010000210.1:0-4387 GCA_964470265.1 uncultured Fimbriimonadales bacterium
GGAGCAGATGGCGCGCGAGAGTTTCATGCAGTTTCGCAGGCGGGTGGAGGGGTAAACGGTACTATAACCCAAGTTGCTACCTATTGATTGTGAGCGGGCGAGATTCCTCGCTCCGCTCGGAATGACAAAGCCATTTTCGCGCAAATAAGCGTGTTATTCCGAGCCGAAGGCAAGGAATCCCAACATAGGTAGCAGCTTAGGCTATTATACGAATCGCGAGTTCAAGTCGCGCAGACCGTCGGCGGGACGCCAACGCTACGAGCGCGCTCTGCGTAGCGTCGGCGTCCCGCCGACGACTGAAGTTTGTCACTTTGCGCGTTTTGTGCGATATCTTGTGCGTCAGTGAAGCGGTGCGCCTCTACATGTTGTACTTTTCGACGAAGTGACAAACGTCAGGTGTCGGCGTCCCGCCGACGACACACAGCTGCTGAAAATCCAGTTGGTATAATTGCCAACAGTGAGCCATCATAAACTGCCCACCCTGCTGGACAACGACCCTGAAGGCGGGCGCACACTGCTGGAATCGCTGCGCGTGCTGCTTCCACAGGCGCAAGCGTGGAACATCGCCACGGGCTATTTCGATGTGCGTGCGTTGCTGGCATTAGACAAACTCTGGCAGGAAGTGCCCGCTATTCGGCTCGTGATGGGCGACGAAACAACGCGCCAGACGAAGCAAATCCTTGTGGCAGCTCTGCAACGCCAGCTGGAAGAAACCATCGAAGCCGCCAAAGAGCAGGACGATGCGCTGAGCGGATTAGACGCCGTGCGGCACGCGCTCCAGAACGGACACATTCAGGTGCGCGTGTTCAAAGAGCGCAAATTCCACGCAAAGGCGCACCACTTCATCGCGCGCAACAGCCCTGTGAATTTCGCGATTGTTGGCTCCAGCAACTTCACGCTGCCCGGACTCAAAGAGAACATCGAGCTGAACCTGTTCACCTCTGCCAAGGAGCATGTGGACGCGCTGGAGCAGTGGTTCGAAGAGGTGTGGCGGCGCAGCGAGGATGTCTCCGACGAAGCGCTGAAGGTCGTCGAGCGACATCTGCACCCCTTCAGCCCCTTCCAAGTCTGGGCGAAAGCGCTGATGGCGTATCTGGAAGGGCAAGAATCGCCGATTGACCACTGGGAGGAGCGCGAGTCGGTCGTGTTCCCGCTGCTCAGCCAGTACCAGAAAGACGGCTACCGTCAGGCGCGGGCGATTGCCGACCGCTGGGGCGGCGCGTTCTTGTGCGACGGCGTCGGATTAGGTAAAACCTTCATCGGCGCAATGCTGCTGGAGTACCATCTCCATCGGGGCGACCGAATCCTGATTCTGGTTCCCAAATCGGCGCGTTCGGTATGGGAGAGCCGCCGCCCGAATGACCCTGTGTACTTGTTGCGCCAGCGCTATCGCCGTGCGTTCCGCGAGCAGGTCGAAATCCGCAACCACACCGACTTAGGACGCGAGGGCGCAATCGCCGAAGATGACCTGCACTATTACCGCGAGTTCGTGGATGTGATTCTAATCGATGAGGCGCACCACTTCCGCACCCCCACGGCGAACCGCAGTAAATTACTTTACCAGCTGTGTCAGGGCAACCGCAAAAAACTTTACTTCCTCACCGCCACCCCCGTCAATAACAGCCTTGACGATTTGTATCACCTGATTCGTTTCTTCACGGGCGACAAGCAAGACTATTTCAAGACTTTGGGCATCCAGAACCTGCGCCGCTACTTCACGGAAATCGAGCGCGAGCTGGAACAGTACTACCTGTCGCAGCAGGGCGTCGCCGATTTGCAGGAGGCGGCGCAGGAGAAAGACATTCTACGCTCCGACCGATTGTTGCGCGCGCTCGTGATTCAGCGCAGCCGCGCCTATGTGAAAGAGTCCGAACAGCTCAGCGCAAACGCCCCTCTGTTCCCCCAACGCGAGAAACCGCAGGTCATCCCTTACTCGCTCAAGAAGGTCTATGCGTCCCTCTACACGCAGCTCCAATCCGCCTTTGATCGGGACGAGCCGCTGCTGTCGCTGGCGGTGTACAATCCCGAGCGGTTCCGCAAGGGCAAGCAAGACACCGTTCTGTTGAACCGTGACCGTCAGATTGTCGGGCTAATCCGCACGCTGCTGCTCAAACGGCTCGAAAGCTCATACAAAGCGTTCGAAGCGAGTTTAGAGGATCTGTTGCGCAAAATGGCGGCGTTTGTGAGCCAATACGCGCCCGACCTCTGGGAACAGTGGCGCACGCAGCACCAATCGCTCTGGGAGACCCTCGAGCAACACCGTCGCGAGCGACAGGACGACACGGACGCCGAAGAGGGCAACGAGTTCGATGACCTCAACCCCCCTGCGCTCGACGCCTCGCCCGACGACTACGACCTCGATGCACTGATGCAAGCCGTCGAGTTCGATATGAACCTGCTCGCGCGCATGCTGCAGGGCATCTATCGCAACCTCTCGCCCCAAAACGACGACAAGCTCCAGCAACTACTGCACCGCCTGCGTGCCGACCCGCAACTGAGCGCACAGAAGGTGGTGGTCTTCACCGAGTTCCGCGACACGGCGCGCTATCTCTGGCGCGAGCTGCAGGCGCAGGGCTTTCAGGATGTGGAAGAACTGGACAGCACACGCAACATCGACCGTGAGGTGGTCATCAAACGCTTCGCGCCGTACTATAACTGCACGCCCGACGAGCTGCCCCGCTACCTGCAACAGCCCATCCGAATCCTCATCAGCACCGATGTCCTGTCGGAAGGCTTGAACCTGCAAGATTGCAACATCATTATCAATTACGATTTGCATTGGAACCCCGTGCGGTTGATGCAGCGGATTGGGCGCGTGGATCGACGCCTGAACCCCGACATCGAGCAGCAGCTGGGGCGGCTCGGTAATAGCCCGCTCAAGGTGTATGTGTATAACTTCCTGCCGCCCGACGAGCTGGAGGAGCTGTTGCGCCTCTATCAGCGCGTAACGGGCAAGCTATTACGCATCAGCCGAACGCTGGGCATCGAAGCGCCCGTGCTTGCCCCTGACGAGGAGTATGAAGCGCTCCGCCTGCTCAACGAGAAGTATGAGGGACAGCGCAGCGTCGACGAGCAGCTGCATCTGGAACTCGAACGCCTGCGCCGCGACTACCCGCAGATGATGCGCGAACTGGAAAACGCTCCTAAACGGATGTTCAGCGGGAAGCAGGGCGAAACAATCAAGGGGCTGTTTTGCTGTTATCGCTTTCCGCCGGTGCGCGAAGGCGACCCAGGTGAGACGCGCTGGTACTTCCGTACCGCCAATGGCGAACTATGGGAGAGCGACCGCCTGCACAATATCGCGGATGTCATTCGCAGCGCGCCCGAAACGCCGCGCCTTACGCAAGCCACGCCTGAACAACTCGCGGAGTGGCGTAAAGATATCGAGCGACGCGCCGTGCAACGCCACATGCGCAACATCCAAGCGCCGCAGGGCACGAAGCCGACCCTAATCTGCTGGATGGAGGTGAGTTAAAGATGCGCCTTGAAGAAACGCCCCTCGTCGATGCCAGTCGCCTCGCGCACGCCGTGCAACAGGTGCGCGATTTGAACAGCCTACTGCAACTGCTGCGCGAGCCGCTCGGTTGGCCCATCGAACCCGACGCGCTGATAGATGATATTAGCTTCGAATGGGACGCCCACGAGCTGCGCGTTCACGAGAAGCAGCAGGCGTACCTCAAAGACGGCATTGTGCGCCAGCTGCGTCCTTTCACCGAGAATCAACCGTGGGGCGTGTTCATCGTGGAGTTCAACGAGCCGCGTGTGTACCGTACTGCCCTGCGGCAGGTGCTGCGCGGGCTGGTTCCAAGCCGACGGCGCGACTCCAGCCTGCCCGCTTGGCAACACGAGAACCTGCTGTTCATTTGCACCACGCGCGACTACCAGCGGTTCACCTTCGCGCACTTTCGGGGCGATCGCCCGCACCGCGCCACCCTTGCCCGCTTCGAATGGGAACGGGGCGACCCCCACATCCGCACGCTGTGCGAGTTCAACCTGCCCTGCTTGCGCTATCCGGAGCCGTCTACAACGCCCGAACAGTGGCTCAACAAGTGGCGCGCCGCCTTCGATGTCGAAGCGCTCACCGAACAGTTCTACCGCGAGTTCCGCGAGCTGTTCGAGCAGGCAGAGCAACAGATTGCCCGAATCGCCGACCCCGACCAGAAACGCCTCTTCACACTCAAACTGTTCAACCGCCTGCTGTTTGTGCGTTTTCTGGAGCGCAAGGGCTGGCTACGGTTTGATAAGCAGCGCAACTACCTGCGCGCCCTATGGGAGGATTATCAAGCAAGCCGTGCGGAGGGCGACACCTTCTATAACGCCCGCCTGAAACCGCTCTTTTTCAGCGCGCTGAACAACCCGCAGCAGCGCAACCTGATGGCGATGAATC
>CAYYCA010000211.1:0-4362 GCA_964470265.1 uncultured Fimbriimonadales bacterium
ATGAAAACGGTAGACAACTGGGCGCGCGGCGTCGCGCTGGGAAAATTGCGAGTGAACAAGAAAGGGTAAACCTATATCGCCGCGTCGCCGCGCTCCTCCGTGCGGATGCGGATGGCGTCGCGATAGGGCAGGATGAAAATCTTGCCGTCATCCGGTTGTCCCGTGCGGGCATGCTGCAGAATCGCCTCAACAATCGGCTCTACCATCGGGTCGGGCACGACCATCTCGAGGCGCAGGCGGATGGGCAGGCGGATTAGCGTCTCCTCGCCTAGCCATGTGTCGGTTGGGGGACTGTTGCCGCAGCCGCGCACCTCGCTGACCGTCATGCCCGTAATGCCCAGCTCGTTCAGCGCGGTTTTGACCTCCTCCAGCTTATGCGGGCGAATGATACAGTCGATTTTTTTCATGGCGTAATCAGCGTGGGGCAGGCGGCGAACTCCTCGCGCGTTTCAGGATAGTCCAGCACATAGTGCAGCCCCCGACTCTCCTTGCGGGCGAGCGCGCTGTGGGTAATCAGCAGGGCGCAGGCGACGAGGTTCCGCGCCTCGCAGGACTCCACCGTAGGCGGCAACATTCGATAGGCAGCCTCAATCTGCGGGGCGAGTTGCTCCAGCTCGCAACGCGCCTCGTTCAGCCGTTGTACCGTGCGCACAATGCCCACCTTCTTTTGCATGAGTTTGCGAATCTGCAGGCGGTCGGCGTCCCAGTTGTAGGCGTGGTCTTTGACCTCAGGCGCGGGTTCTATAAGGGGCAATTGCGCCGTGATGCAGGAGGGCTTCGGCTTGGGCGGCGGCTCGTCGAGGCGGGTGGTCGCATGCAGTGCAGCGCGCTCGGCGAACACCAACGCCTCCAGCAGCGAGTTGCTGGCGAGGCGGTTCGCTCCATGCACGCCCGTATAGGCGACCTCGCCGCAGGCGTACAGGCGCGGAATCGTCGTGCGCCCATCCAGATCCGTCCATACGCCGCCGCAGGTGTAGTGCGCCGCAGGCACGACGGGAATCGGCTCCTGCGTGATATCGATACCGTATTGCAGGCAGGTGTGATAGATGGTGGGGAAGCGGTGCTTCACAAACTCGGGGTCTAAGTGCGTGATGTCCAGATACACGCAGGGGTCGCCTGTCTTTTTGAGTTCGGCGTCGATGGCGCGGGCGACAATATCACGCGGCGCCAGCTCGGCGCGCGGGTCGTAATCGGGCATGAAGCGGTAGCCGTCGCGCCGCTTGAGGATCCCGCCCTCGCCGCGCACCGCTTCCGAAATCAGGAACGAGGGCGCGTCCGTGTGATACAGCGTGGTCGGGTGAAACTGGATGAACTCCATGTTGCCAATCGTTGCGCCTGCCCGCCATGCCATCGCAATGCCGTCGCCAGTGGCAATCAGTGGGTTGCTGGTGTGTAAGTAAACCTGCCCGCAGCCGCCCGTCGCCAGCAGAATCGCCTTCGCGCGAATCTCGAACAAATCGCCCGTGAGGGTGTCCAGCACCTGCACGCCCACGCACTCGCCGTTTTTCAACACGAGGTCTAACGCCTGATAATGCTCCAATACCGTAATGTGGGGAGTTTTGCGGGCGGCGATGAGGAGGGTGCGCTCGATTTCGTAGCCTGTGTGGTCGGCGGCGTGGATGATGCGGTTGCGCGAGTGTCCACCCTCTTTGCCTAACGCGATACTGCCGTCGGGGTTGCGGTCGAACTGCGCGCCGAGTTCAATCAGCCAGTCGATTAGGCGCGGTCCGTTTTTCACCAGCACTTCCACTGCCTCGCGGTCGCACAATCCTGCGCCTGCAATCAGTGTGTCCTGCAGGTGCAGCTCCCACGAGTCGTCCGCGCCAATCGCGGCGGCGATTCCGCCCTGCGCGTAGTTGGTGTTCGACTCGGAGCGCTGTTTTTTGGTCAGGATCGCGACCGAGCCGTGCGGCGCGGCGTTAATCGCGAAGGTCAGCCCCGCGATGCCGCTGCCCAGCACCAGGAAATCGTAGTTCATCTTACACTCCTTGCGACCTCGCGCCCGTTGCGACAGTCCCGCTCGCCCGTCTCTTCAGCGACATGGTACGACAGCACGGCGAGTTCCTGTACGATGGACACATTGCGCACATGCACATGCGGGGGCACGCGCAAGATGGTGGGCGCGAAGTTCAGGATACCCGTCACGCCCGCTTCCACCAGCAGGTCGGCGACTTCCTGCGCGGCGTGCGCAGGCACGGCGATAATGCCCAGCCGCGCGCCAATCTCGGCGTTCACCTCTTTAATCCGCGCGATGTCCTCAATGATTAAGTCGCCGAACGGACGCCCGATTTTGACGAAGTTGTTGTCGAAGACGGCGGCGATGCGCAGGCGATGCGATTGAAAGTTGGGGTAGCCCACTAACGCCGAGCCGATGTTGCCCGCGCCTACCAGCAGAATCGGCTGTTCTTCGTCCAGGCGCAGAATCTGCTCGATGCACTGAATCAGTCCCGGCACGGAGTAGCCGACGCCGGGCTTGCCGAACTCGCCGAAGTAGGAGAGGTCTTTGCGGAACTGCGCCGCGCTGATGCCGGAATGTTGCTCCATCTCCTGCGAGGAGAGGGTCTGAATGCCCGCCTCTTGGGCATCAATGAGCACTCGCAGGTAGATGGCTAAGCGTTCCAGGGTCGGGATCGGCACGCGCGTCTCGGTCATAGGCGTTGTAAACGCATCGAGCAGGCAGTCTGCCTGCTCGATGAGGTTTTACTGCACTTCTTCGATGAGCGCGAGCGCGTCTTCGAGCTCGAGTCCCTGATTGCGGCGCAGGTCTTCGATGCGCTCGCCGATGAGTCGGAGTTTGCGCAGGGCGCGCAGCTCGAGCTGACGCACGCGCTCACGGGTGATTTTGAGTTCCGCGCCGACCTCTTCGAGCGTGCGCTGATGCCCATCGTCCAGCCCGAAACGCAGGCGCACCACATCGCGCTCGCGCGGCTGCAACTTTTCCAGAATCATGTCGATCTGCTCGCGCAGAATCAACCGCGCCGTGACATCTTCGGGCGTGGGCACGATGTCCTGCGACGACGGGATGAACTCGCCGAGCGTCGCGTTATCGCGCTCGCCGACCGGGCTTTCGATGGAGATCGGCTCCACCGCGGCGCGTCGAATTTCGCGCACCCGCTCGACAGACATCTTCGTCTCCGCCGCGATTTCCTCGTCGGTCGGCTCGCGCTGCAGAATCTGCTGCAGGCGCAGCTCGGTCTTGATGACCTTGTTAATCAGCTCCGCCACATAGACAGGGATCCGAATCGTGCGACTGTTGTTGATGACCGCGCGGGCGATGGCGCGTCGAATCCACCAGGTGGCGTAGGTGCTGAAGCGGAAGCCGCGGTCGGGGTCGAACTTCTCGACGGCGCGAATCAGCCCCAGGTTGCCTTCCTGAATCAGGTCTGCCAGCGAGATGCCACGCGAGGCGTAGCGCTTGGCGATGCTGACCACCAGGCGCAAGTTCGATTCGATCAGGCGTCGCTTCGCCTCTTCGGCTTCCTGAATGCGGGCGACCAGCTCCCAGGCGGGCAGGTTCGCCGCCTTCGCCCACTCCTCCTCGCTGATGCTCTCAGGGTCGACCTTGCGCTTCTCCGCGAGCTGCCTGCGGATTTTATAGAGCCGTTCCCCCTCTTGCACCTGCTGTGAAAACCGAATCTCCTCTTCGGGCGTGAGCAGCTGCGAGCGACGGCTCTGCAGCATCCAGAGTTCGATTTCGACGCTGTCTTCCTCGTGCGGCGTTTCCTCGCCGACCCCACCCCAGAAGTCGACCTCTTCCTCGCCGCCCAGCTCGTCGCCTAAATCGAGACTGCCCAACCCCAGCGTGGAGAAATCTTCCTCCAGCGTGTCCAATTCGTCCAGGTCGGATGTGTCCATTTCGAGGCTGAGCGGATCGTCATAAAGCGTTTCCCGCCCCGCCTTGTTCAGACGAGCCGTTGCCTGCGTATCCATCAAAATATCCATCTCCTCATCCAATACGGGCACTTCGATAACACCTCCTGTTAGCATAGCGCGAATCGTGAAACCGTTCACAATCTCGCCGTTCCGTTCGTGTCTATATAGGCGTTCGTATCCGAGAAACTATACGATTCGCCTTTGGGCATAGTTCCATGCGTTTTTTACGCCGAGTTTTAATTATAACCCCATTTAGGCGTTTCCTGCCATCTCGGCGCGATTTTGCGCCCGATTTCACAGGGTTTGCGCCCCCTCGGCGACAGCCCCTAAAATTATAACAAGAAATTCCGCATTTGTCAAGGGGGGGGATGGCGATTATGTTGGGGTTTTTGGACGCGAATTGTCTAAGGATTGGGGGTTCTGGCTCGAAATGAGTGTTTTGCCTCTCGTCAATCTTTACCAGCGACCGATTGCTCCCTTGACCGCCTG
>CAYYCA010000212.1:0-4349 GCA_964470265.1 uncultured Fimbriimonadales bacterium
ATTCCGAGCCGAAGGCGAGGAATCTCGGCAAGCAACTTGGGTTATTCAAACCCCATGATGGAGAATGGGACGAGGGGGTTAGGGTTGGTAAAATCAGAGGCGTATGCCGTGAGATTGAACTCAAGCGTTGTATCCCTGTCAGGCGTTCATCCCTCCGCCTCGAACTTCCATTCGGCGTAGGGGGGCGCGTCGTAGGAGTCGGCGCACTGGCGTTGGCGCGTCTCCTGTTCCAGCTCCAGCAGCAGGGCGCGCTGCTTGCGCCGCAGCAGCATCTGGCAACGCTCGTCGGCGTCTAAGGCGCGGCGCAGCAATGGCAGCCAGTTCGGGTCAGGCTCCAGCTTCTCTAAAGTCTGGAGCGTCTCCTCGCGCCGCTGGAGCAGCCCCGTGACCTCGTCCCAGCGCTCTTCTTCAATGGCGTCCTCGAGGCAGAGGCTGAGCATCCAAAAATCGTGCAGTAGCGTTTCGATGAGCGACTTAGCCATGCAGACTCACCTTCGCCGTGGGCATGCGGACCTGCGCTTCTGACTCGGTCGCGATGGCGTCCCACGCCTCGCGCAGGTCGGACAGTAAATCGATGACATGCTCCAGCCGTTCTATGCTATCTTGAATGTTCGCTTCGACGAGCTGATTATACATATAGGTATAGAGTCGGAACAGGTTCTCGGCGATTTCGCCGCCTTTATCGAAGTCGAGGCTGCTGATGAGTTCGGCGAGAATCTTCTGCGCCCGCTGGAGACGAGCGTTTTGCGTTTCGTAGTCGCGCTGGCGCATCGCCGCCATCGCCTCGTTGATGAAGCGGATTGCTCCGTCATAGAGCATCACAATCAGCCGCGCGGGGCTGGCAGTCTCCACTGCCGTCTCCAGATACCGTTCATGACCGTTCACGCCACCGTACATAGATGTTTAGCCTCCATATCAGCCTGACCAGCTGGGGCGCGGCAAGCTGGACGCGAACGCCGCGAGGCGCGCCCCCTGACTCTGCATCTGACTGATGGCGCGCTCCATTCGCGCAAACTGTTCGCGCAACATCATTTGCCGACGCCCAATCTCCTCGCGAATGGACTCGATCTGCCGATCGATTGCACTCATCTGGTCGCGCAGGGTGTTGGTCGCGTTCTGGATGTCGCCGTTCACGATGTCGGTCGCCTGACGCGCGAACAGGCGCACCTGGTCGGCGACGCCGCGCGTGAAATGCACCACGCCATAGGTTCCCGGCGCGGTCGCCGTCACGCGAATCTGCAAGCCTGCGGTGTTCGGGTTCTCGTTGTTGCCCGTCAAAAACTGCCCGCGTCCTGTGGCGGCTTCGCCGTTAATCGTGCCCGCCACATCCTGCCCCTCTGCGTTGATGGGTGTCGTGCCAATGCCAGAGTTGCTGGACGAGGCTTCCTTATCCGAAACCACCGTGAAGTTGCTCGCCGAGCCGTAGTTCACTGCGCGAATGACCAGTTTGCCGTTCTCCACGCTGGCGACCACGCGATTGCGCAGGCGCGGGTCGTTGTTAATCTGGTTCACGATGTCCTGCTGCGTGCTGCCTGCGGCAATGAGCAGGTTCACGGGTTCGCTGCCGAACAGCGCGCCGCTGAAGGTCAGCGTCTCCGATTCGGTGCTGGCGGCGGTTTGTGCCACGCTCGCGGTCGCTGTCGCGCGGGTAGCGACCTGCGTGATTACGACTTCGTAGCCCCCCAACGGCGAGGCTTTCGTTTTGTCAGTGGACGACACGAAGCTGATGTTGGGGTCAGTCGTGCGTCCTGAGGCGGTGAATAGACGCATCACGCCCTGCAGGTCTTGCGTAATCGCTTGATTAAACTTACCCTCATCGAAGGTGAGCTTACCGTCCTGCCCCAACTGCACGCCTACCTGCGCCAGCACGCGCAGCCCGTCCTGCACGTTCGGCAGCGCGCTAATCGTGCGGTTAATTATCCCGTCCATCACGCTGCTGACGGTCGTGTCGCCGAACAGCACGCCCGCCTGCAGGGTTTCTTTATTGATTGAGGCGTTCTGCTTCAGGAAGTCCACGAGGCTGTTGAACGCATTGACGAAGTTGTTCACCGCGCCGCGGGCGGCTTCGGTATCGCGTGTGAGCGTCAGACGCGCCGTTTTCGGGTTGTCCGCGTCCGCACTCAGGAGGGTAATCGTCACGCCTTGAATCGCATTGTTGATTTGATTGCGACTGCTTCGAAACTGGAAACCGTCAATCGTGAACTCGGCGTCCTGCGCCTGCACCAGCTCATTCTGGTAGCCATTCTGCAGGATGCCCAGATTCTTGAGAATGTTCTGGTCGTCCACGAAAGTGGGTAGGCTGCTGCCCCCATCGATTTTGAGGCGATAGTAAGTGACTCCTCCGTCCGTTTCGGTTTCGATAGAGGCTGTGACGCCTGCGCCCGAGCTGTTAATCTTGCCCACCAGTGAGGCGAGCGTATCGGTCGCGAAATCGATGGTGATGTTTTGCCCGTTAATCTGGATTGTGCCGCTGGTGGGGTTGGTCATGCCGAACACCTGCGCCAGAGGCTGTCCTGAATCGCGGAATCGGTCGGAGAGCGCGGCGTTATTCTGCTGGTTGCGAATGAACTCTTCGTAAGAGACCAGTTTGAGCGTGGGCGCCAACACCTGCCAGCCGCCGACATCGGCGAGTTGAATTTTGCTGTTTTTGCCCGTTTCGTTCGCAGTGAGGGTAAGGTACGCGCCGTTGTCGGTGTTCAGTACGGACGCCGTGACGCCCGCGCCTGCAGCGTTGATTTTCTGTGCAACCGTGTTGAGGTTATCCGTCGCCTGCAGCGTGATGATTTTGCCGTTCACCATGAACTGTCCGTTCACGCCCAGTTCGGCGGTTGCGGAAGCGTGCGCGCCGCTGACAATCTTATGCGCCTGCGCCAGTTTGCTCACGCGCAGTTCGTAGGTTCCCGGAAGGGCTTCGGTGGAGGAGGTGATTGTGGCGACATTGGTATCGCTGGAGCTACCGCGCACGGAGTTGAACGCGCTGTTGACGGAGAGCGCGCCTGCCGCCGACGCGAGGTTGTTCACCAGCCCCCGAAACTGGTCGAACGCGCTCATGCGGCTCTGCAGTTGCGACTTGCGCACCATGAGCCGCTGCATCGGGCGCGATTGCAGCTCGGTTAGCTTCTGGATGATCGACTCGGTGTCGATCCCCGTCGCTAACCCTGCGAAGTTAATCCCGCTCAAGTTGCCGCCAATCATCGTGTTCCACCTCCCGGTTGTCCCTTCTCATCCGCCGCGCGTCCATGCGACTCCACCGTCGTTGCGATTATCGGCAGGCGGTTTAGCATTCTGGACTCTCAAAAATGCGGGTTTGGCTGCCGATAATCGGGGCGTGATGATTGCCGTGCTGATGTTCGGGTTGCTATGGACGGCGTCGGCGCGGCTTACGGAGGAGCTGAGCATACGTAGCACGGACATTCCTGTCCGTGCAGGGTATTCGCGTGGCACGGACATTCCTATCCGTGCTGAGTTTTCCCTGCGTTGCACGGACATTCCTGTCCGTGCAACCACCTCAACATCCGCACGGACAGGAATGTCCGTGCTACGCGAGGGCTTGGACAGGAATGTCCAAGCCACAATCCGCATCCCTGCACAGGCGACGGTTAACGCGCCACGCTTCAAACTGGGCGACATCGCTGCCATAGAAACCGAAAATGTTGCTCTACGCGAGCAACTCGCGCAAATTGAGTTAGGCGCGTCGCCGCTGGCGGGGCAAACACGCGCGTTTACGAAACAGCAACTCCTGACGCGCCTGCGCCAGCATAAAATTGACCTCAGCACGATTCAGATTGAGATGCCAGATACCGTGCGTCTCACACGCACGGCGCAAACGCTGGACTCCAGCCAGCTGGAACAGTTCGCCCGCGAGCAGCTAAAAGCGGCGGTGGGCGACACAGCAAGCGAGTGGACGCTGGAGAATCCGCCTGCGCCCGCTTCCATCCCCAGCGGCGCGGTGGAGTTTCGCTTGGAAGGCGCGCCGCGCGTGGCATCAGGCTCCGCCACGATGGAAATCGCGGCTCTGGTAGATGGTCAGCCCCGCGCCAAGTATCTATTGCGTTTCAAAGCCCCCCAGAAAGCGCGTCAGATTGCGGTGCGTTCGGGTGAGCAAGTACAGGTGCGAGTGCTGAGCGGCGGCGTGGTGCTGGAAGTGCGCGGCGTGGCGCGCGCCGCAGGCGCAATTGATGAAATTATCCCCGTGTACATCCCCGACACGCAGAAAACATTACGCGCCCAGATTGTGGAATCGGGCGTGGTGGAGGTGAGGCTATGACGATTTTTGTGCTGGTTTACCTGCTCGGTACGACGGCGTCCCCGCCGTCGCTCTGTGGCACGGGCGTCCCCGCCCGTGCAGA
>CAYYCA010000213.1:0-4335 GCA_964470265.1 uncultured Fimbriimonadales bacterium
CAGGTTATCGCCGTAGTAGAGCGTGCGTGTCATAGGCGTTGGGTTCAGCGCGTGGGTGTGGATTCCTGCTGCTCCGCTTGAGTACCGTTTGGCGCTGCTTGGGAGCAGTTTGCACGGACTGTGGTTTTGGGGAGACCCCTCGACCAAATTTCTGGCGATCTGATCCGCTGAGCTACGGGCGCAGGTCATGGTCGGGGCGCCCGGACTCGAACCGGGGACCTCTACCACCCCATGGTAGCGCGCTAACCATACTGCGCCACGCCCCGACAAAGTGTATTATACCCTAAATGCGTGTGGAATGCAAGGATGTTGAATAGGCGAGATTCCTCGCTCCGCTCGGAATGACAGGACCGTTTTCGCGAAAATTACTTGTCATACCTGCCGGGGTTTCCGATGTGGTGAATCGTCGGCGGGGACGCCGACGCTACGAACGGCGCGCGTAGCGTCGGCGTCCCCGCCGACGATTCACCACATCGGAAACCCCGCTTGGTATCATTCCGAGCCGAAGGCGAGGAATCTTAGCATAGTTCGCAGGAATCGCTACCCCCCCGTCGAAAACCCCTCTGGGGGATAACCAATGCGTCTAACTGGATTACTTTGGGGAATCGTGACGACGCTGTGCGTGTTTTGGGGACAGGTCGCCCCTGATACGCCGCTGATCACCCTGCGCGTAGTAGACCCCGACGGTCGCCCGATACCCACTGCTCGTGTGATGGTGGAGGCGGTCGTTCAAGGCGACGACACCCGTGAACTGTTGACCACGCCCGCGTGGCAGCGTGTGAGTCCGCGCGGACTGTGTGTGATTGATGGACAGTTCATGCATCGCCTACTTGCAGAAGCGATTACACGCGGGGAGCGCACGGTCGAAATAGCTGTGATGGTACAAGCGCCGGGCTATCGCCCTGCGATCGTGGTGCATGACGGTAAGCTCCCTCGCGAGGCGACCATCACGCTGCAACCTGCGCGGATGCTGGAGCTGCGCCTGAACGACTGGGAGAACCGTCCGCTGGCGCTGAAACGCCGCCAACGCTATGTGATACCCAGTATGGAAGACTCGCCTCTCCTGATTGTCCATGAGCAGGACGCGCCGATTTGCGAGGTGCGCGACCTGCAGGGCAATCCTACGAACCTTGACCTGTTTCGAACGCCTGCGATATTTCTGGAGTTCGGAATTGAACGCGCGGCGGAGGGCGTTTATCGCGCCGCCTTACCTGAGAGCGTGGAAGGTACAGTCTACATGATTATCAACGCGCCCGGTCAGATTCGGGGCTACCTGCGCCCGATTAGCCCCGACGAGTTGCAGGCGGGCGTCGCCGAAGTGCGCCTGCCCAAGCCCAGCCAAGTCGCTCTGGCCGTAGACTTCCAAGCGCCTGAAGCCCGTGAAGCAACCCACGCATCCATCACCCTGACACCCGTAAACGCCCCGAACAATTGGCGATTTCGCAACTTTTGGAGTCTGTACAGCTGGGCAGGCGAAGGCACGCCTACCGTGTCGCCCCGTCAGCCCCGATTGGTGATGAACGACCTCGCGCCCGGGGCATGGGAAGTCTCGGTGTGGCTGACGAAGGGCGAGTGGGAGGAGGTCGACAGGACAACCACGCGCTTCTATGCGCCCGAAGGTGGTTCAGTCGAACTCATGCTGCGCCCAGAGCCGTTTAATCTCAAGCAGTATCGGGGCAACCGCACGCTGACGCTAAAAGTACAACGCGCGGGGGGCAAACCGTTGACGAACGCGCCCTACCGCGTGGAGCTGTATGTCCAGCGACGCGGTAAACGCATCACTGTCGCGCAGGGCAAACTGGACGCCAACGGCGCGGCGCGACTGAGCAACCTCTACGAGCTGCCCAAAGGCGCGGAGGAGGAGGTGAACTATATCCTGTATGTCAACGACCAGCGCCTTACCTACTTCACCCTACGGGCAGGCGACGGGCAACGCGAACTCGCCCTCACGCTGCCCCCACGCCCCGGCGAACCCGCGCCGAATATCACTGTCGTCGAACTCAGCACGGGCAAGCCGATCACTTTGCAGTCGATGCGTGGCAAGTGGGTCTATCTGGAGTTCTGGGCGACATGGTGCGGTCCGTGCCAGACCGCGATGCAAGCCCTCAAGCAAGCCGTCGACCAACACGGAGCGCGCTGGCGCGGCAAGCTGGAAATTCTTACCGTGAGCGTCGACTCTACGCGCGAGGTGGTGATGCCTCACCTCAAGCAGCGTGGCTGGGACAAGTTCGCCCGCCACGCATGGGACGCCGAACAAAAAGCCGCCAGCCTCTACGGCGTGGAAGGCATACCGACTGCGTTCCTGATTGACCCCGCAGGCAAGGTGGTCTGGACGGGGCATCCGCTGGGCGAAGACCCCGGCGAGAAAATCAACCGCTACCTACAAGGAGGGCGCAAACGATGAGAACGCTGTGGGGACTGACGCTGCTCCTGACGTTGTGCATGCTGTGGGGTCAAGAGGCTCTGCCGCCTGTGAACCTGACCCTGCGCGTGACGGACGCCGACGGCAAACCTATCGCGGGCGCGCAGGTGGGCGGCGCGCTGATTGACTACCGTCGGCTGCTGGTATTGCCTGCGACCGAGCCGTTCTGGCAGGCGACGGACGCAAACGGCGTCTGCACCCTGCGCTGGGCGGACGCGCACGAACCTGCCCTACGCGAAGTGTGGCATGGCGAGCGGCGCGGGATACTCCACCTGCTGGTGAGTGCGTCGGGCTATGGAGCGCACGTGCTGGAACTTACGTATCCTGCGCCGAGTGAATGCACCGTCGTCCTGAAGCCTGCCCAGCCTTTGGAAATCGAGCTGTATCCTGCGCAGTCGCCGCCCGATGATTTTGGCGCGACGCCGCCCCTGCGCGCGCCCCAGCCGCTGCTGGAAATCTGGGGGCGTCCGCTGGGCGAACTCACGCTGACCTGTGAAGCGCCCCTGTACCAGCGCACGCAGCAAGGCGAGCAGTATGAACGCATGCCCTCGCTGCGCTGGGGGCTATGCCCAGGCTTTGGGATAGAACGCCTTACGCCGACGCGCTATCGCGTGTGGCTGCCCGCCGACGCCCAACCGCCCCTTATGCTGCTGGTGAACCGCCCCGATTGGCTGTGGGGCTACCTCGCCGCCATCGATTCTGAAACGCTCGCCCAACGCCGCCTCGCGCTGAACCTGCCGCGTGGGGGCGACCTCATCGTGCGCGTCGATATCAGCCAGTACACTGGAGGGACGCCGTTTGAACGAAGTCTGATTATCGGGCGCGAGGACGCTGAATCGCAAAGCGTGTACGCCCTGCATACCGTCACGCTGGACAAGCCCACACAGGAGGTACGCCTGCAAAACCTCGCGCCCAGCAGCGAGTGGCGGCTGACCCTGCAACTCTACGCCCGCCCAAACTACTATCGGGCGCAGCGAAAGTTCCGCATCCTGCCGCAGGAGACGCGCACAGTGCAGGTCCGCTACGAGCCGTTCAACCCCGAACGCTACAAAGGCACACGCCCGCTAACCCTGCGCCTAATGACGCGGGAGGGCAAACCCGCTGCCAACCACCCCCTCGAGGTGAGCCTCTATATTCCTGACTATGGACGCTCGATTTCTGTGGCGCGGGGCAGAACGGACGCGCAGGGACGCCTGCGGTTGCAGAATCTTTACGAACTGCCCACACCGCCCGATAACCCCCGCGACGCGCCGCGCTATTATGTCAATCAGCCGGGCGAATATGAGAGCCTCGGCGAGTTCACCCTCGTGCGCGGCGACGGGCAACAGGAGATTGTGCTGACGGAGCGACTGCAGGTGGGCGACCTCGCGCCCGACATCGAGATGGTTGACCTGCGCACAGGGCAAACACGCCGCCTGTCGGAGTTCCGCGGGCGGTTCGTGCTGCTCGATTTCTGGGCGACATGGTGTATGCCCTGCCATCGTGCATTAGAGTCGCTGCACAGCGCATGGACTCAGTTGGAACCCGCAGCGCGCGAACGCCTGCAGATTGTGCTGCTAAGCATCGACGAGCGTCAGGCGGGCGTGCTGGACTTTCTCAAACGGCGCGGCTGGGACGCGCTGGGCGAGCCGATGTGGGCAGGCGCAGGCGGCTGGAGCGCACCCGCCGCTCAAGCGTTCCGCATCCAATCTATTCCGCGCCAGATTCTCATCGACCCCGAGGGACGCATCGTGCAGCTGGATGTGCGCGAGCCGATTGAGGCAATTCTGCAGAGTCTCTCTGCTGGACAAGCCTCACCTTAACTTGTTCGTCAGTGGGGACGCCGACGCGGGACTCGTGGCGTCGGCATCCTCGCCAACAAATTCTCCCTCACGGTTGGTAAGCCCCTCAAAGGTTAAATCGTCCCTATTCCA
>CAYYCA010000214.1:0-4312 GCA_964470265.1 uncultured Fimbriimonadales bacterium
CTGCGTAGGGGGACCACCTTGCTTTGTTTCCCCTCACGCCGCGCCTCTGGTACGAACGCCCCGCCTCGGAAGACCCGACCCCTTGACTTTACCTCGCCGAATCAGCCATAATATAGCCGCTGGGGCGCAGGCATCGACGGCGAATGAACCAGCCTCACTGCACACGCGCAGGGGGCTTAATTTTACGCATCCATCCGACGCATTCGCCCATTCATTTCAACGAACAGGAGTTAGGCGATGAAACAGTACGCGCTGGAGCAGATTCGCAATGTAGCGTTGGCGGGACACGGCGGCAGCGGCAAGACCACGCTCGCCGAGCATCTCCTCTATGTAGCAGGTCACATCGACCGCGTGGGCACCATCGAAGCGGGCAACACCGTCTCGGACTTCGACCCCGAAGAGCAGCGCCGCAAAATCAGTCTCAACACAACGCTTTTGCCCATCGAGTGGGATGGATACAAAATCAACCTCTTAGATACGCCCGGCTTCCCCGATTTCATCGGCGAGCTTTATAGCGCGCTGCAGGTGGTGGACGCGGTGGTGCTGGTCGCGCCTGCGCAGGCGGAGCTGGAAGTCGGCTTCGAGAACGCCTGGGAACTGTGCGAGGCGCGTAAACTCCCCCGATTCATTTTCGTGAACAAGATGGAGCGCGACGGCGCGGATTATCGCGGGCTGGTGAACCACCTGCGCAGCGTCTACGGCAACCGAATCGTGCCGTTACAGGTGCCTATCGGCGCGGAGACGCAGTTCAAAGGCGTGGTGGATGTGTTGCACCAGAAAGCTTATGTAGGTAAAGATCGCGATATTGCGGCGTCTCCAGTGCCCGACGATTTGAAGGAGTTGGTGGAACGCGCTCGCGAGCTGCTCATGGAAGCCGCCGCTGAGACCGACGACGCCCTGCTCGAAAAATATCTTGAAGGCAGCCCGCTGACCGATGAGGAGCTGGTACATGCGTTCCACGAGGGCGTGCGCACGGGGCAGATTGTGCCTGTGCTGTGCGGTTCGGCGGCGTTAGGCGAGGGGCTTGCCCCGCTCCTGCAGGCGATTGTCGAACTCGCGCCCAGTCCGGCGGAAGCTCCCCCGCCCGCCGCGAAAGACCTGCGCAGGGACGAACCCATCGAACTCAAGCCTGACCCCAGCGCGCCTTTAGCCGCCTTCGTGTTCAAGACCACCGCCGACCCGTTCGTCGGCAAACTCACCTTCTTCCGCGTCTATTCGGGCACGCTCAAAGGCGACTCGCAGGTCTACAACGCCCAGAAAGAGCGCGACGAACGCATCGGGCAGGTGTTCTACCTGCGCGGCAAGAACCAGATTGCGACCACTGAGGTGCGCGCGGGCGACATCGGCGTCGTGGCGAAACTGCAGGAGACAGGCACGGGACATACCCTCTGCGACAAGAGCCGTCCCGTTGCAATCGAGCCAATCAAAATGCCTGACCCCATCTACACCGTCGCCGTCGTCGCCAAAACCAAAGCCGACGAAGACCGCCTCGGACCCGCGCTCGCCCGCTTGCAGGAGGAAGACCCCACCTTCCACGCCCGACGCGACCCCGAAACAGGGCAGACCTTGCTCTCCGGCATGGGCGACCTGCACCTGGAGGTGATTATCGACAAACTCAAGCGCAAGTTCAACACCGAAGTGGAGACCGTCGAACTGCGCATCCCGTACCGCGAGACGATTACGCGCCCCGTGCAGCGCGTCGAGGGCAAGTTCAAACGCCAGACAGGCGGGCGTGGGCAGTACGGACACTGCTTTATCAATATGGAACCGCTGCCACGCGGCTCGGGCATCGAGTTCACCGAGAGCATCGTCGGCGGCGCGATTCCGAAAAACTATATCCCCGCCATCGAGAAAGGCATCCGCGAAGCCGCCGAGAAGGGCATTCAGGCGGGCTTCCCCGCGACCGACTTCAAGGTGAATGTCGTGGACGGCTCGTATCACGAGGTGGACTCCTCGGATCAGGCGTTCCGCATCGCGGGCAGCCTCGCGTTCCAGGAAGCAGCGATGAAGGCAGGTCCCGTCATCCTGGAGCCGATTCTGGAAGTCGAGGTGGATGTGCCCGAAGCCTTCACAGGCGATGTGATGGGCGATTTGAACGGTCGGCGCGGGCGCATTATGGGCATCGACAGCCTCGGCAACGGCAGACAGCTTATTCGCGCGAATGTGCCGATGGGCGAGATGACCCGCTATGCGCTGGAGCTGCGCTCCATCACGCGCGGACGCGGACGCTTCCGCACGCGCTTCTCGCACTACGAGGAAGCCCCGCCGAATGTGGCGCAGCCCTTAATCGAGAAATACAAGCGCGAGCGCGAAGCGCAGGAACACTGACGGGGCGGAGCGTGGACGCTTCAGCCGCCGCTGCGTACATAACACCAACTAGTGGTTAAATTGTCGGCGGGGATGCCGACGCTACAAACGCGCCTGCGTCGCGTCGGCGTCCCCGCCGACGAATCCAGTTTCCTCAACGGTCAGGTATAGTTTATTCGGGGCGGGGTAATCCACTCAAGCACGGAGGCAAACGATGGAGACACGCACGGAAGTCTTGCTCACGGAACTACGCGAGGCGTTGCGACAGCCTGACGGCGCGCTGCAGCAACTACTGGAAGAGTACGCGCCACAGGACATCGCCGAGGCGCTCTCGATGATGGACAGCCCCACCGAACAGGCGCACGCCCTGCTGCTGATGGACGAAGCCGTCGCCTCCGAAGTGATTGAATATCTGGAACCTGCCTTAGTCGACGAGATTTTCGAGCATATTCCGCTGGAGAAAGCCGCCCGCCTGCTGCAACTGATACCCGCCGACGACGCCGCGCAGATTCTCGACGAGCTGGACGAAGCGAAAGCGGAAGCCCTGCTCCAGCAAATGGCGCCGCCCGAAGCCCGCGAGGTACGCGAACTGCTGGAGTACCCCGAAAACACGGCGGGACGCCTGATGGTGCGCCAGTATGTGCGCGTGCGCCCCGACTGGACGGTGGAGATGACCCTCGACTACCTGCGACAGGTGGGCAGCGAAATCGAGACGATTTACTACCTCTATGTGGTGGACAACCGCCAGCGACTGGTGGGCGTCTGCTCGCTGCGCGATGTGGTGATTAGCGACCCCAGCAAGCGCATCGAGCAAATCATGGAGACCGAACCCGTCGTGGTGCAGCCCGAAACCGACCAGGAGGAAGTCGCCAACCTACTCTCCAAGTACGACCTGCTCGCTGTGCCCGTTGTAGATGAGTTGGGGCGCATGCTGGGCATCGTGACGGTGGACGATGTGGTCGATATTCTGGTCAGCGAAAGCACGGAGGATGTGCTAAAGCTCGGCGGCGTGGAGGCGACGGAGGAGCCGTATTTTCGCCAACGCCCGTGGGACTTGGCGCGTAAGCGAGTGCGCTGGCTGGTGTTCCTGTTCGTGGCGCAGCTCTTTTCGGGCGCGGTGCTGCGCACCTACGACGACGCCATTCAGGAGGTCACGGCGCTGGCGTGGTTCATTCCGTTGCTGATTGGCTCTGGAGGCAACGCGGGGGCGCAAACCACCACCACGATTACCCGCGCGATTGCGCTGGGCGAGGTGCGCTGGCAGCACATCCTGCGTGTGATGGGGCGCGAGTTGCGCACGGGGCTGCTGCTGGGCGCGCTGATTGGCGTAATCGGCATCCTGAACGCGCTGTTCTGGACGCGACTGGGCTACGACTGGAATAAACAGCTCAGCATCGCGCTCACCGTCGGGCTGGCGCAGGTAGGCATCATCACGCTCGCCACCACCGTCGGCGCAACCCTGCCCCTGATTGCCAAACGGCTCAACATCGACCCCGCCGTGATGTCCGCCCCCTTCATCACCACGATTGTGGACGCCTCAGGACTGCTGCTCTACTTCACCCTGGCGCAGCTGATTGTGTTTCGGTAAGGTAGAATTGCCTCTGGTGAGTCCAATGCGCACAACGCTGCCGCCGCTTGACTCCGAATACCCCGAATCCGATGCCTCACCGCTGGCTGATAACACCAATTCAGGGTTCAAGTGAGACGATTGCGGACGGAGCAAGCAGAGTAGGCACGGGTTCGCCCTCACCCCCTAACCCCCTCTCCCACAGCGTGGGAGAGGGGGAACGCGCTGCGCGGCGCACCCGCACGGCTCCCCTCTCCCGCGCCGCGGGAGAGGGGCTGGGGGTGAGGGCAAAAACAGCGGACGCTTGCAGGAGCTTTGAACCTAAGTATTGTACCCTTGTCTGGTTAGGGAGTGAGGGCAGTACGACATCTTTCGAGACTATCTGGAGCTGCGCTTGGCGTTAGAACAGGCGATTGAGCAAGCGCGTTGGGAGGCGGA
>CAYYCA010000215.1:0-4291 GCA_964470265.1 uncultured Fimbriimonadales bacterium
CTTCGCGTAGCGTCGGCGTCCCCGCCGACGACTTACACTACTTGAAACATCAGTTGGTATCATTCCGAGTGGAGATCGGGGCAAGTATACTTGCCCCCCGCACGCCAACGGTGAGGGAAGGAAGAGAGGTTAATCAGGCAGGTGCGTAGGCTATAATATTAACGGAGGCGCAACGATGAGCCAGCACACGATCACGGAACGGAAGCAGCGGTTCGAATCGCTCTCAGGTATCGAAATCAAGCGTTTCTACACGCCCCAAGATATCGCGCATTTAGACTATCAGCACGATTTGGGCAACCCTGGCGAGTACCCCTTCACGCGCGGGCTATACGAAACGGGCTACCGCACAAAACTCTGGACCGTGCGCCAGTTTTCAGGCTTCGCCACGCCTGAAGAGACCAACCAGCGGTATAAGTATCTGATTGAGCAGGGGCAGACAGGACTGTCGGTGGCGTTCGACCTGCCGACGCTGATGGGCGTGGATCCCGACGACCCCGAAGCGGAAGGCGAGGTGGGCAAGTGCGGCGTGAGCGTCGCCTCGCTGGAAGATATGGAGATTCTGTTCGACGGCATCGATTTGGCGAACATCACAACCTCGATGACCATCAACGCCCCTGCGATAATGATTTGGGGCATGTATCTGGCAGTGGCGGAGAAGCGCGGCATCCCGCTGGAGAAGCTTTCGGGCACGATTCAGAACGACATCCTCAAAGAGTTCATCGCGCAGAAAGAGTGGGTCTACCCGCCAGAGCCGCATATGAAACTCATCGTGGACACCATCGAGTTCGCCACGCACTATGTGCCGAAGTGGCATCCGATTAGCGTGAGCGGCTATCACATTCGCGAGGCGGGCGCGACCGCCGTGCAGGAACTCGCGTTCACGCTCGCCGACGGATTCGAATATGTGCGCTGGTGTCTCGATCGCGGGCTGGACATCGACGACTTCGCGCCGAAGTTTTCGTTCTTCTTCAATGCGCATATCGACTTTTTCGAGGAGATTGGCAAGTATCGTGCGGCGCGACGCATCTGGGCGCGCGAGATGCGCGAGACCTTCGGCGCGAAGAACCCGCGCTCGTGGTGGCTCAGGTTCCACACGCAGACCGCGGGCGTCTCGCTCACGATGCAGCAGCCGTATGTGAACCTGATGCGCTCCACGATTGAGGCGCTGGCGGCGGTGTTGGGCGGCACGCAGTCGCTCCATGTGAACTCGTTCGATGAGGCGTGGGCGTTGCCGACGGAGGAAGCTGTGCTGCTCTCGCTGCGCACGCAGCAGGTGATTGCGCACGAGTCGGGCGTGGCGAACACAGTGGATCCGCTGGGCGGCTCGTACTTTGTGGAGTGGATGACCGACAAGATGGAAGAGGGCGCGCGGGAATACTTCCGTCGCATCGAAGAAGAGGGCGGCGTCATTCCCGCGATTAAAAGCGGCTTCTTCCAGCAGGAAATCGCCGACGCCGCGTACCGATTCCAGCAGCGCGTGGAAGAGCGCGACTTCATCTGGGTCGGCGTCAACGAGTATCAGATGGACGAGGAGCCGATTCCGTTCCGCATCCTGAAAATCGAGCATGAGGCGCACGAGAAGCAGGTCAAACGCCTTGCTGACCTACGCCGCCGACGGGATAATCGGGCAGTTACGCAGGCGTTGAACGACCTCGTCGCCGCCGCGCGCCGCGAGGAGAACCTGATGGTTCCAATCCTCAACGCCATCAAAGCCTACGCGACGCTCGGCGAAATGGTGAACGCGCTCAAGGAGGTGTACGGAACCTACACCGAAGGCGCGGCGATTTAGTTATCGACCTGAAACGCCCAGAATCAGCCGCTGCGGGCGGTTCACTCCGCTCGCAGCAAGCCCTCCACGAACGCGTCGGGGTCGAACGGCGCAATCTGGTCGGCTTTCTCGCCCAGCCCGATTAGTTTGATGGGGATGTTCAGCTCCTTGCGCACGGTCAGAATCGCCCCGCCGCGGCTGGTGCTGTCCAGCTTGGTCAGCACGATTCCCGTTATCGGCAGGGCGCGGGCGAACTCTTCCGCCTGACGAATCGCGTTCTGCCCTGCGACAGCATCCAGCACGAGCAACACCTCATCCGGCGCGCGCCCCAACGCCTTCTCAGACACGCGGTAAACCTTTTTCAGTTCCTCCATCAGACGGGCGTGCGTGTGCTGGCGCCCTGCCGTGTCGGCAAGCACATAGTCGATCCCGCGCGCCCGCGCCGCCTGAATCGCGTCGAACACCACCGCCGAGGGGTCTGCGCCCTCTTTGTGCTTCACAATCTCACAGCCCAGACGGTCTGCCCAGATTTGCAGCTGGTCGATCGCGGCGGCGCGGAAGGTGTCGCCTGCCGCCAACAGCACGCGCCTGCCCTGTTGCTGCAACATGTGTCCCACTTTCGCGATGCTGGTCGTTTTGCCCACGCCGTTCACGCCCACGAACAGGTACACGGTCGGGGGCGTCGGGCTGACGACCAGCGGCGCAGGCTCGCCCAGCCAGCTCTTGAGCATCGCGCGCAGGCACGCGCGGACATCTTCTTCCTCGCGCAGGCGTTGCGCCTTCGCCTCCGCACGCAGCGCGTCCAGAATCTCCTGCACGGCGTTCACATTCATATCAGCGGTAATCAGCGTCTCTTCGAGTTCCTCGAGCAACTCTTCATCGACGCCGCGCCGTGAGAACACCTGCCCCACTTTGTTCAGCCAGTCCTTGAAAATGCCCAGTCGCATCGCTTGGAATTGTACCTTGCCCACTCAGGCGTACAGACCAAGCCCCTGCTTCAGGTACAATAGCCCCCTGATGGAGGCGATTGAGAAACAGCTCGCGGTACTCCGGCGCGGCGCAGACGACATCATCACGGAAGCGGAGCTGAAAGCCAAACTTGCGCGCGGCAAGCCCCTGCGCGTCAAACTCGGCATCGACCCGACCGCGCCCGATGTGCATTTAGGCTGGGCGGTCGTGCTGCGCAAACTGCGCCAGTTTCAGGACTTCGGACACACCGCCTGCCTGATTGTGGGCGATTTTACGGCGATGATTGGCGACCCCACAGGCAAATCCAAAACCCGACGCCAGCTCAGCCGTGAGGAAGTAATGGGCTATGTGGAACGGCTCAAGCCCCAGCTGTTCCGCATCTTAGACCCCGAACGCACCGAAGTCTACTACAACGCCGATTGGCTCGGCAAGATGAGCTTCGCAGAGGTGATTCAACTCGCGAGCAAATACACGGTCGCCCGAATTCTGGCGCGCGAGGACTTCGCGAACCGCCTCGCCCAGAACCTGCCGCTGGGTATGCATGAGATTCTCTACCCCCTCTGTCAGGGCTACGACTCGGTGGCGATTGAAGCCGATGTGGAGCTGGGCGGCAGCGACCAGCGGTTCAACAACCTCGTGGGACGCGATTTGCAACGCGAGTTCGGACAGGAGCCGCAGGTGGTGTTCCTGATGCCCCTGCTAATCGGGCTGGACGGCAAGGAGAAGATGAGCCAGTCGCTGGGCAACTACATCGGGATTAACGAGCCGCCCGACCAGATGTTCGGCAAGGTGATGAGTCTGCCCGACGCGCTGATGACGCACTACTTTATTTTATGTACCGATGTGCCGCTGGAGGAGGTGCAAGCGCTGGAGCGCGACTGGCAGTCGGGGCGCGTGAACCCGCGCGATGTGAAGCGTCGCCTCGCCCGCGAGATTGTGAGCCTCTATCACTCGCGCGACGCCGCCGAACACGCCGACGAGAACTTCATGCGCATCTTCTCGCAACGGCAAGCGCCGACGGAAGCCCCCGAAGTGGCAATCCCTGCGAATCTCATTCGGGAAGACGGCACAGTGTTGCTCCCCGCGCTGATTGCAGGGATTGGCTACGCGAGCAGCAACTCGGAGGCGCGACGGCTGATTCAGGGCGGCGGCGTGGAGTTAGACGGGGAGCGCGTGAGCGACCCGAACGCGACCTTCCCCGCCGACGCGCTGCGGGGTAGGCTGCTCCGCGTGGGGAAGCATAAGTTTGCAAAGTTGTGCTGAGGGTGGTTTCGTCTTTGAGGCGCTTATGCCACCAATCGGGGTTTCAAGTGCCGTAAAACCTCCTTGAGGGACGCGCCCGCTGTTTTTGCCCTCACCCCCAACCCCTCTCCCGCGGCGTGGGAGAGGGGAGCCTGACACCCACGCGCCTCAGGGGATTCCCTCGCTCCTTTTGGGAGAGGAGGCAGGGGGCGCAGATTAAGGGTACAACGCTCTCCCTCAACCTGAGCGTAGTAGACCTGTTTTCTAATACCAGATGGGTTTTCAAGTGCATCGTCGGCGGGACGCCGACGC
>CAYYCA010000216.1:0-1841 GCA_964470265.1 uncultured Fimbriimonadales bacterium
CGTAGCGTCGGCGTCCCGCCGACGATTCACCTGAAACCCCAGTCGGATATAAGATATAAGCAGAGCAAAAGCAGCGCGCTACAGCCCCGCCGCGCCCCGCCGCAACGCCCGCTTGCTTTCGTAGCAGTAGCGCGTGTCGGGGAACAGCTTTTCGGGATTGAGGCGGTCATTCGGGTTGAACACCACCTTCACCCGCTTCATCGTGTCCAAATCGTGCGCGGTGAACATCTGATGCATCATGGCGCACTTCTCCACACCGATTCCATGCTCGCCCGTGAGGCTGCCGCCTTCCCGCAGGCACAGCGCGAGGATTTCATCGCCTGCCTCCACCACCCGCGCCACCTGATCAGGGTCGGAGTCGTCAAACAGCAGCACGGGGTGCAGGTTGCCGTCGCCCGCGTGGAACACATTGGCGAGCTGGAGTTGATATTTCGCCGCAATTTGCGCCGCCTCGCGCAGCACCTTGGGCAGTTTCGAGCGAGGAATCACGCCGTCCTGGGTCACGCAGGAGGGCGCGAGCCTGCCGAGCGCGCCGATGGCTTTCTTTCGCGCCGCCCAGAGCCGGGCGCGTTCCTGCGGCGTAGCGGCGCGGCGCACTTCGCGAGCGCGGCGGCGCTGGCAAAGCTCGATCACCGCCGCCTGCTCGCCGTCCAGCTCCGCCTCCAGACCGTCCAGCTCGATCAGCAGCACGGCTTCGGCATCAAGCGGGAACCCATACCCGAACGCCGCCTCCACCGCCCGCAGCGTCAATGCGTCCATCAGCTCCAGCGCGGCAGGCACAATCCCGCTCGCGATGATGTCCGATACGGTCTGGCTGGCGTCCTCCAGAGTTCCGAACACCGCCAGCAGCGTGCGCACGCCTTGCGGATTGGGCGTGAGGCGGGCGACCACTTCCGTCACTATCGCGAGCGTGCCCTCGCTGCCCGTGAGTAGCCCCACCAGGTCATAGCCGAACGGTTCGTCTTCCACGCCGCCCAGCTCCACCACCTCGCCGTCGGGCAGCACCACCTGCAGCCCAGTGATGTGGTTCACCGTGACGCCGTACTTGAGCGTATGCGGTCCGCCTGAGTTCTCCGCGACATTCCCCCCAATCGTGCATGCGCCCTGCGAGGAGGGGTCGGGGGCGAAGTGGAGGTTCTCGCGTTGCACGGCTTTGCTGAGCTGGTAGTTTACCGCGCCCGCCTGCGCTCGCAGGCGACGGTTGCGCGCATCCACCCAGAGAATCTGGTTCATGCGACTGAACCCAATCACCAGCCCGCCGTTCACAGCGAGCGCGCCGCCCGATAGCCCTGTGCCCGCGCCGCGCGGCGTGATGGGCAGCCCCTCACGGTTCGCCAGCTTCACAAGTGCGGCGACCTGTTCCGTTGTCTGAGGCAACACGACCGCCGTCGGCAGGGCTTTCTCAATCGTGTAGGCGTCGCAGTCGTAGGAGAGCAGCTGCACGGGGTCGGTAATCACCCCGTCCGCGCCTGCAATCTGCTCCAGTTCCCGTCGCAACGATTCGGAAAGGTTCATCGGAGTCGCTGTATCAGCAGTCCAATCAGCACGGCGACGCCGAGCAGCGCCAGCGCAATCCAGCTGTAGCGCGCCGCGAGCCAATCGCGCTCCTTCGCCAACCACGCCAGATGCGCCAGTGCGAGCAGGGGCGTGAGCAGCAACAGCCCCAATCCCGCGTCAATCAGCCAGTTGCGTTCATCGCCGCGAATCAGATGCCACACCCAGCCGATTGCCATCACCAGCGCGCTGACATAGGTCAGCCGTCGGTAGGTCTGAGCCAGACTCTGCTCGATTTCGCCGCGCATAACGGGATTGTACCTTGTAGCACGGACGGGAATGGCGTG
>CAYYCA010000216.1:1941-4275 GCA_964470265.1 uncultured Fimbriimonadales bacterium
CGTGCGACACGCCTGCTTTGGCACGGACAGGATTGTCCGTGCGACGCGCTTGCTTCGGTACGGACAGGATGTCCGTGCTACAGATTATTCCACCAACGACCACGCCGACATGGAGCGGGCATAGTAGCTGCCGCATTCGGGTTCATTAAATGGGTTGCGTTTCGCGCCGTCGTGCCGAGCGCGGACGGCTTGCACGACTTGCAACGCCTCGTCGCGCAACCCATAATCCAGCAGCAGACGAGCGAGCATATATTCCAAGCCCGTCCAGCATTCCGCCCAGTAGACGGGAGGCAGTTCGGGACGCTCGCCGTGAGGGTAGGAGCAAATCAGGACGCCCGCCTCGTCGCCTGCGGCGTAGACGCGCATGTTATTGTAGTGGGCATGCATGTTCGGCAGGAAGTTGTAGCGTAAAATCGAGCGCAGGGCTTGTACGATGTTCTCACGCTTCAGCAGGTCGCCCAGCCCTGCGCGATTCGCCTTGTATTGCCCAGTGAGCTGGTCAATCAGGCAGCCCCTGCCCATCTGATAGGGTGGAGCGTCGGGGATAGGCTTGAGGGTGCAGGTCGCAGGGTGGGGCGGCTCGGCAGGCGTCTGGACGCGCTGTTCGTAATACTCTCCGTTGAACAGGTTCGCGTCGAGCCACGCGCTGCCCGATTCGAACAGCCGTCGGCACTCGGCAGCGAACTCGGCGTCGCCCACCGCCTGCGCCATCGCCTCGCCCGCCTTCAGCGCCGCCAGATACCACACGCCCGTCATCGGGTTCGGCCCGAAAAACTCGATATCGTAGGTGTTGTGTTGCGCGTTCTCCATCACGCCGTCGCGGTCGGCGTCCCAGCCGCCGGGCTGCCATGCGAACTCCAGCATGCGCCTCGCGTGAGGATAATAAGCGCGCAGCCACTCCAGATCCCCCTCGCGCTGATATTGCTGGTAGACTCGCACAATCAGCCCCATCTGCCCGTCGGCGGCGGCGAGCGACCACTGCGCGGCTCCCAACGGCAAATCGAGCCGAAATCGCTGTGCGCCGTCGTCCATCAGCCCGTAGCGCAGGTGCGACTCCAGCATCGAGCGATGCAGGTCGGGAAACAGCGCAAGCGTCGCCTGCTCGTAGTTCCACACATGCGTGCATGAGCCATGGCAGCAACCTGTCGTGGCGCTGCAGCCCTCGAAGCCACAGAAAGTTCCATCCTCCAGCCGAAAACAGGTGGGGCTGCGCAGCACGGCGAGGCAGTTTAGTGCCGACTCGGCAATCGGCGCGGGATGGTTGTCGATAATAGAGCGCACAAACGCCGCCGTGCGTTCGTACAGTTCCGACAGGCGCAGGAGGACATGCTCAGCGACCTGCAGCGCGCCCTCAAAGCGCGTGGCGTAGTGATTGCGCACGATGGGGTCGGCGTCGGCTGCGCCCTGAAACCAGCCCAGCTCGCGCAAATCCCGGTAGGGAAACCACCACGCGAGCAGGAACTGTCGTTGCGTTTCGCCGTGTGGGGGTACGGTCAGGCGCGTGCTGATGGAGCTGCGCCAGCCACGCTCGTCGCTGGGCGGGCAGGGCTGGTCAGGATCGGCGTCAGGTAATACGCCTTCGTGTAGCAGGGTGTCAATCAACGCCAGCACATCTGCGCCCCACGCCCAGCGTTCTTGAAACGCCCAGCGACGGGCAATCACAGCGTTCGTATCGTCGCACAGCAGGACAAGCTCGCCCCAGCGGGGACTGCGCTGCTCCGTCGCCTTGCGCATGAGAAAGCCGCGCCAGCCGTGCGCTTCGGCATACTCCGTGAGATTGCCCCGCAGGTCGCTCGCCACGCCGTCGTCGCCGATGAAGTTGGACAGCGCGAACACGAGCGTAGCGTCCATCAGCGCATCAGAATGGTTCTGCAAAGTAATGCGCAGCAATCCGAACGGCAGGCTGGAATCGTCCGTCGCTTCAGGAATCAGCGGGTTGAACGCCTCAATTGCGACTTCAAGAGGCAGTTCAGGGTCGTGCAGTCGTGCACGCCCGAAGGGGTAGGCGGTTTCGAAACCAAGCGGTTGCATACGGGGGATTCCCGCCAGCGTGCCCGCCGCGCCATGGTCGGCGTCCAGCGTCAGGCGATGCAGGCTCTCCAGCACCCGCAGACGCGGGGCGTCGCCCGAAGGATGCACACGCAGCAGCAGGTGCGAATACGCAGGTCGCCAGCCTCGATGGGGACGGCTCATCAGCTGCCAGTCCAGCAGCGCGCCGTCGCCTCCCAGCGCGAAGCAACCCGTACCAATCCCGCCGACAGGCATCGCAATTGCGCGAATGCGCTCGGCGGGATAGTGAGCAAGAATAAGCATATCAGGACTCCCCCTCTCCCA
>CAYYCA010000217.1:0-4243 GCA_964470265.1 uncultured Fimbriimonadales bacterium
TCGCGGGAGAGGGAGCAGGGGGGTAAGGACAAACCCGCGTATACCTTGCTCACTCCGTCTGCTTTCGTCTCACTTGAACCTCAATCGGTACGGCAACCGACACGACGATGGGGACGCCGTCGTACCTGCCCCCTTGACGCCCACAGGCGCAAATAGGGTACAATTGCTTTGTAAGGTCGGGGCGTAGCTCAGCATGGTAGAGCGCTCCTTTCGGGTGGGAGAGGTCGGCAGTTCGAATCTGCCCGCCCCGACCATTTTGTTTAGTCCAGCACGCCCATCTCCTGAAGCAGTTGGCGCAGCCGTTCGCGCGTGCGTTCACTGACGGGCGTGAGCGGCAGGCGCAGGCTCTCCTCGATACGCCCCAGCATCGCCAGCACGCACTTGACAGGCGCGGGGTTCGTCTCCCAGAAGTTCGCCTGCATCAGCGGCTGCAGCCGATAGTGCCACTGCCGCGCGGTCTCAGCGTCTCCCTGCAACGCGGCGCGCACCATTCGCGCTGTCCATTCGGGCAGCTCGTTGCCGATGACCGAGATGACGCCGTCGCCGCCCATCAGTATCGTAGGCGCGGCGAAGATGTCGTCGCCGGCGTAGACCGCGAATCCGGGCGGACGGCTTCCCAGAATCTCCAGCGCCTGCGTGATGTTCCCGCTCGACTCCTTGACGCCGACGAGGTGCGGCACTTCCTGCGCGATGCGCAGGATGACTTCAGGCGGGTAGTTGCGCCCTGTACGCGAGGGCACATTATACAGAATAATCGGGATGTCGGCCTGCTCCGCGATTGTGGCGTAGTGACGCAGCAAGCCTTCGGGTTCGGGCTTGTTGTAGTAGGGGGTCACGGATAGCACGGCGGTCGCGCCCGCGCGTCTGGCGTGCTGCGCCAGCCCGACGGCTTCGTGAGTCGCGTTGCTGCCCGCTCCGGGGCAGACGGGCACGCGCCCGTTCGCCTGTTCCAGCACGATGTCCATCACGCGGCGGTGTTCTTCGTGGGTTAGGGTCGCGCCCTCGCCTGTCGAGCCGACCGGCAGCAGCGCATCCACACCTGATTCAATCAGCCAGTCCACCAGCGCACGCAGGCGGGGTTCGTCCACAGCCCCGTCGCGCGTAAACGGCGTGACCATCGCCACGCCCAGCCCTCGAAACGGCGGCGTTCTCATCTCTATTCCTCCCTGTGTGTGAGTATGTCGTTGAGTACCTCCTGAAAGGTAAAAAATCCCGTGCGCCCGATGAGCCACTCGACGGCGCGCACCGCGCCGTAAGCGAAGCCGTCGCGGCTCTTGGCGCGATGCGTGATCTCAATCCAGTCATACGGACCATCGAGCAACAGGCGATGGGTTCCGAACTCACTCCCGATACGCAACACGCCGACGGCGAACTGATTTTCGTCGAGGCGACGCTCTGCGGGGAGGGGATAAACGGGTTCGCGCTTCGCGTCGAGCGCGTGCTGTAGGCGTGTCGCGAGGGCGCGCGCGGTGCCGCTGGGCGCGTCCGCCTTGCCCCGATGGTGAATCTCCTCGATAGCGACATCCCAGCCCTCCAGCTGGAGGAGCTGAGCAGCAAGGTTCACCGCATGTTGCAGAAACGCCTGCACCGCGATCGAGAAGTTCGGCGCATGCAAAACGCTGCCGTTGGCGGCGCGTACCTGCCGCTCGAGGTCGGGGCGATGCGCATCCCAGCCTGTCGTGCCGATAACGAGCGGTGTTTTCGTGGTGAGCGCGAGCGCCACATTGTCGGGCACGGCGTCCGCCCGTGAGAAGTCGATAAGCGCATCGGCTTGCTGGGCGATTGCCTCGCGTTCAGTGTAGGGCGTCTCGCGGCGAATCACGCCGACGATGTGGTGTCCGCGCGCCATCGCCACACGCTCGACCGCCTGTCCCATCCTTCCATAGCCGATAAGTCCGATACGCATAAACGCCTCCTGTCGTGGCTTGAGCGTCCCGCTCAAGTCCACTTGCACGGGCGGGACGCCCGTGCGACGAAACTGGGGAAACACAACGAGCGAGGCAAGCGTGGGTCGAGCAGGCAGTCGCCTGATCGAGTAGCGCTCCGCTTTGCCGCAGCAAAGCGACAGTCTGCAGGATGTTCTCCTGCAGCCCAGCCGCGCGCTCGCCCCGCGCGCGACTTCGGCGGGCAACCCTTTCGGCTCCGTTCTTCAGCGTGGGCGCGCCTCCCGAAGCCTACTCATGTTGACCCGCGCCTCTACTCGGCGATTCCCTCCATCCACAGTATACCCCACCCGCTCCCGACTCTTTTGGCACGAAAGTTGCTGCAAAGGCGATTGCAGTAGAAGCGGGGGTATTGCTGAATGCATTCGTTTGTGGATTATACGGGTTCTACGGAGATGGAGTGCTGGAGCAACGACGCTCCTGAACTGGAGATGGAACTGGGACAGGGACTGAGCGGCACCGCTCTGGACTCGGTACTGGGTGATTTGCTACGCCGTCCCCTGTTGCAGCCCGATGAGGAGCTGGAGTTGCTCCGACGCGCCCAGCAGGGCGATGAGGAGGCGCAAAACCGCCTGATTGAGTCGAACCTGCGTCTCGTTATCAGCATCGCGCGCCGCTATGTGCGTCCCGGTCTGCCGCTGGAAGACCTCGTGCAGGAAGGCGCGATTGGACTAATCCGGGCGATTCGAAACTTCGATGTGGAGCGAGGGCTGCGCTTCAGCACCTACGCGGTTCACTGGATTCGCCAGAGCGTGGGGCGCGCCGCCGACGCCCAAACCAACATGATTCGCCTGCCGAACCACGCCATCGACTCGCTGCGCAAGATTGAACGCACTCGAAACGAGCTGCGCGCCGCGCTGGGCAAAGAGCCGACCGACGAGGAAATCGCGAAACAGCTGGACATGCCCGTCAGTAAAGTGGCGAAACTGGCGCGGTACGCCCGCGCGAACTACTCCCTCGACCACAAAGCGCGCGACGACCAGAGCACGCCCCTCGGTGGACTGCTCGCCAGCCCTGAGGAGGCAGACCCAGAGTCGGTCGCAGTAGAGCGGGTGTGGATTTCGGAAATTTTTGATCTGATAGACAAGCACCTGACCCCCGGCGAGCGGTGGGCTATCTATCGCCACCTGGGGCTGGATGTAAGCGAGATACCGCCAGGGCATGCGAAACGGCTTTCGCGGGAGCGCGCCCGTCAGCTGGAAAAGCAGGCGCTCACGAAGCTGCGCGCGCTGGCGCGAGAATACTTCGCGGAGAAGTAAAGCCTACTGCACTTTCGCCACTACCGCGGGGAAGCCCTTGCTTTCCAGCTGGCTCTTGAGCGCGTCGGCTTTCGCTTTGTCGCGCGTCACGAGCGCTTGCACGCGATAGAGCGTCTTGCCGTCGCGCTGGAAGGGCACGATGCTGGCGTCGAAACCGCTGGCAATGAGGCTCTGAGCGACCTGATTCGCGTTCTCGCGGCTCTCGTAGACGCCGATTTGCACGCGATAGAGACCGCCTTGCTGGCTGGATTGCGGCTCCGCCTGCTGAGGCGGCTGGGGCGCAGGTTCCACGGGCTGCGGCTCGACAGGCGGAGGCGCAGGCTCCGTTGGTGCATCCGAACCTGCTGGCTCTTCAGGCGCGGTCTCGTCGGGCACGAAGTATTCGTCGTCGGCAGGGGCGGGCGACTCATCCGTCGGCGTCGTTGTTTCAACAGGTTGTTTCGCCTTGCGTTCACGACGCTTCTGCTGATACTGCTCATAATCGAACGGCGCGACCTCCCGCGAGCCGATTATCACGCCCGTACCCGCCGTGACATCGGGGGAAAGTTTCTCGTAGACCTCGACTTTCGGCATGGGCTTGGTTTCAGCGGCGGTAGGCGTCTCGGCGGATGGCGCAGCAGGTTTTGAGGCAAGGCGCAGCTGCAGGCGTCCGTCTTCTGAAACTGCAATCCGCGGTCCAATCAGGTAGTAGCCGACCGCCATGAAAATCAGGAACACCGCGACGCCCGCGCCGAAAGTTCTCAGAAACCGCTTGACCGAGAACCCTTCCTCCTCGCGACTGCGAAACTCTAACGGCATAGCGACCTCCAGCGAAAATTATAGCATGCGCACATCGAATGGCACGAAAGTTGCTACACCGCATGGTGTGCGGTCATAGCATCTTGTCCCTCCCTCTCCGACGCGCCCCAGGCTGTCCCTCCCCCTGGGGCGCGGTTTTGTCTCCGTCGGCGGGGACGCCGACGCTACGAACGGGGCGCGTAGCGTCGGCGTCCCCGCCGATGAGCCACAAGCAGGCGTAGCGTCGGCGTCCCCGCCGACGAG